>JAAYYR010000140.1 GCA_012515255.1 Clostridia bacterium
GACTTTCGTTATATCCTTTAAAGTTACGCCCTCGAGATTCATCAAAACGAAGCGCGAAGCATTCCATATTTTATTGATAAAGTTGCGGCAGCTTTCAACTTTTTCCGCAGAAAATCTTGTATCGCCGCCTGTTGCTATGCCGTTTGACAGCGAGAAGCGCAGCGAATCCGCGCCGTACTTTTCGATGATTTCGAGTGGATCGATGCCGTTGCCGAGCGATTTGCTCATCTTGCGGCCCTGCTCGTCGCGGACAATGCCGTGGATAAACACGTCACGGAAAGGAATATCGCCCATCTGCTCGATCCCGGAAAAGATCATCCGCGCCACCCAGAAAAAGATGATATCATAGCCGGTGACCAGCACATCGTTGGGATAAAAGTCCGCCAGCAGCTCGGTTTTCTCCGGCCAGCCAAGCGTGGAAAAAGGCCAGAGCGCGGAGCTGAACCATGTGTCGAGCACATCCGGGTCTTGCACGAGATGCGCAGAGCCGCATTTTGGACAAACAGTCGGCTCTTCTTTCTCGCACAGCACTTCAGCGCAGTCCTGGCAATACCAAACCGGGATACGGTGGCCCCACCATAGCTGACGGGAAATGCACCAGTCGCGGATATTTTCCATCCAGTGGGTATAGACCTGCGTGAAGCGGGCCGGAATAAAGCTGGTCTCGCCTTGTTCCACAGCGGCTATCGCCGGCGCGGCCAGCGGCGCCATTTTAACGAACCATTGCGGCGAGACGAGCGGCTCCACCGCCGTATGACAGCGGTAGCACTCGCCCACCGAGTGATTAAGCTCGGTGATCGCCTCGAGCAAGCCCAAATCCTGCAAATCGCGAACGACCGCCTCGCGGCATTCGAGGATGGTCTGTCCCGCGTATTTGCCGGCATTGTCATTCATAAGGCCGGATTTATCAATCACGGCGATTTGCTCCAGATGATGGCGCAGGCCGATCTCAAAGTCATTTGGATCATGGGCGGGCGTGATTTTGACCGCGCCGGTGCCGAATTCCATATCGCAGTAGTCGTCGGCGATGATGGATATCTCGCGGTCCATGAGCGGCAGGATCACGCTTTTGCCGATAACATCGCGATAGCGCTCATCATCGGGATGCACGGCCACCGCGGTATCGCCCAGCATCGTCTCGGGCCGCGTGGTCGCGACCACCACATAACCGCTGCCGTCGGCGTAGGGGTAGCGCAGATGCCATAGATGACCGGCCTGCTCGCTGTGCTCCACCTCGATATCGGAGATAGTAGTCTGGCAATGGCTGCACCAGTTGACGATGTAGGAGCCGCGGTAGATCAGCCCCTTTTTATATAATTCCACAAAAGCTTCGCGCACGGCGGCCGAGCAGCCTTCGTCCATAGTAAAGCGTTCCTTGTCCCAGTCGCAGGAACTGCCCATCATCGCCAATTGCTTGGTGATGCGGCTATGGAATTTGTCCTTCCATTCCCAGCATTTTTGCACGAAAGCCTCACGGCCTAAATCATATTTACTCAGGCCTTCCTGAGCCAGCGATTCCTCAACCTTCGCCTGGGTGGCGATACCGGCATGATCCGTGCCGGGCAGCCATAAAGCCCGCCGGCCCTGCATCCTGCGCCAGCGGGTCAGTACATCCTGCAGCGTATTATCCAGGGCATGTCCCATATGCAGTTGGCCAGTGACATTGGGCGGCGGCATAACAATACAAAAAGGCCGCCCCGCCCGGTTGGCTTCACTGCTGAAATAACCTGCCTCACGCCAAAACTCATACCATTTCCGCTCCACTTCCTGATGGCTATACGTCGTGGCGAGGGTTTGCTCGCTCTGCTTGTCCATGACATTCGCTCCTTCGAACATTTGCTCAAACGCTATCCTATATCTTAACATTTTCACCTATGCCAATGCAAGATGTTACGCCGGGCCAATCATAAGCCGCGCCAGACAGTGTCGTCGTCCCAGGCGGCATATAAGCCAATACAGGGCGCTGCTGGCTGCCGCGATATGCTTCCCGGCCGCCCGCCGCTTCTTTAGTCCCGGCTTGCCCGCAAACCGCCTGATTCAAGACGGTATTGAGCCTGTTAAGCCGCGGCCCGGCGCTGCTCCTATGGTTCTGTCTGCGCCGCCTCCGCCGCGACCTCCCTCTCCCGCAGGAGCAAAGCTCTCGCCCGTCTCCCCACCGCGCCCGCAAAAGCGGCGGCCCCGGCAATCGCTACAGCGCAGGCCGCGAGAAAGAGCAGCAGCAGCGGCCAAGCCAACTGCGGCAGAAAAAGGATCATCAATAGCGCCAAGCCCAGGCTGAGCAGCAGTCCTGTCAGCCAGCCGGCAAATAAAGGTCGCCGCGGGTATTGCCAACCGGCTGTCCAGCCGGCTATGGCGGGCAGCAAAATCAGCCATAGGGTAAAAAAAGGCTCTATATTGGCCGCCTGCCGCAAGCTGCCGCCGATGAGGATTAATAAGGCAGGGCCGATAAGCAGCGGCAGTATCATGGCGGCGGCAATCTTCAGCTTTTTCATCTTGGGACCTCCGGTTTATACGGGTCGTTTATCTTCGCCGACAGCAGAAGGCGGCCCCAATAAGGGGTGGGCAAAAAGGCTCATAATGGCGCGGAAGATGCATTGCCAATGCCAACCCAGTGATTCATCGAGCGCCTTCGTTGCCGGGCAGGCCTTTACGGCGCGCCTGGGCCTATACGTCAACCGCACAAGGGCAGCCCGGCGCAGCGAATGAGCCGGATTGTTGTCAACGGCGGCGGCCTGCTTCACTACACGCCGAAATCGCGGCGCGAATAATATATCTTATGCCAAATATTGACAAAGCTATACCTGATAGCGATATAATATGGCGTATGGCTTCAAGGCCGACGACAAATAATATACAATAAAGCGCCTGCTAAGGTTAGTAACTATGAATAATCCCCTTCAGGGTAAAAAAACTGCTTGCCGTTTGTGGCATCATTCTTGTCACCATCATCTGGGGTATTTCTTTCCCGATTATTAAAATCGCCCTTCAGTCCTTCACGCCCCTGTGGTTCGTCGGCATACGTTTTAGCCTTGCGGCGCTCCTTATACTGCCAATATGCGCGCCGCGGTTCAAAAAATTCAACCGCGGCCTGCTGCGCGACGGCATAATTGCCGGCCTGGTGATTGGCGTCGCCTATGCCCTGCAAACCGTAGGCCTGCTCACGACTACCGCGACCAATAACGCTTTTATCACCTGTACTTATGTGGTGATCGTTCCCTTCCTGATGTGGAGCGGGGGCAAAAAAATCCGTGGCGTCAATTTTCTCATCGCTTTTATCACTATTATCGGCTTAGCCACGCTGAGCCTGAATAGCGATTTTCATGTTTCCCCAGGCGATATCTGGACGCTTGGCTGCGCCTTTTTCTTTGCGACGCATATGGTTATGCTTGGCGAATACAGCCCTCGCCATGACGCATTTTTGCTCACCCTGATGCAAATCGCCATGGTAGGGCTGGTCAATATTGCGCTGGCCCTCGTCTTTGAGACGCTGCCCGCCGCAGTCGATTTCTCGCGGCCGCTGCTGCTTTCACTGCTTTTCTGCGCGCTTTTACCCACGGTAGTCTGCTATCTGATCCAGACGGCGGCGCAAAAAACGATTTCGCCGGTCACAGCCTCGGTGCTGTTTATGGGCGAAGCGGTTTTTGGCGCTTTTTTCGGCTGGCTGCTGCTGCAGGAGACTCTGCTCCCCCGCCAATTCCTCGGCGCGGCCATCCTCATTTTATGCATGTCGGCCACTGTATTACTGGATAGCCGCAACGGGGGCCCCAAAAGCATTGCGGAGCTGGAGCAAAACAGGCTGGGCAAATAAGCCGCCGCGGCTTAGCTACATAAGCAGGCGCCCCGTTTGCCGGCATATGCCGGCAAACGGGGCGCTTTTGTCGTATGCGGATGATAGCCGGCTTTGATCAGCGGCAATCAATACGGATACAGGAGAGGATCTTGATCCAACAATCGCAAAGCTCGAATTTAGGGTCGCCCATCAACTGTACGCAGGGATTGCAACAGCATCTGGGGAGATCCGGAATCATATCATGACACATGCGGCAACATTCGCGGCAATTGCCCCGGCAATCGATAAACTTGACGCTTACCCGGGTGCAGACGCGCAGGCAACCATTGCGCCAGCAAGTATCGGTGATTTCCACGCAAACATGCTCGATGCGGCATAAAGGCGGTAACTGCATCTCGGCGCAAAGCCGACGCGTAAAGGATTCCGGCCGATGCGGCACCTCAGTGCAGGCCCGAAGGCGTGGACGCGGCCGGGGGGGGCAAGGCGGTGGGCAAGGCGGCGGGCAAGGCGGCGGACAAGGCCGGGGAGTCAGGCAGAGGCAGGGGTTGAAACACCCGGAACCGGGAATACCGCACCAGGGCAGGCAA
>JAAYYR010000141.1 GCA_012515255.1 Clostridia bacterium
ACATCCTTAAGGCATACACGCTTGCTTCGACATTATGCACCCTGAGAATGGAAACGCCGCTTGCTACCGCGCATAATTCGGCGGCAATATTGGCGGAAAGACGCTGGGCTAAAGGGGCGCCGCTAACCGCGCCGATAAAGCGCTTATTGGACAGCCCGACCAAAATCGGCAAGCTAAAGCTGCGCAGCCTGTCCAAATTACGCATAATGGCAACACAATCAACAGGCTCCATATCAAAACCGATGCCAGGATCAAGAATCAGCCTGTCACGGCGGACGCCACAGTTGAGAGACTGCTTGATTCGCCGGTTAAAGAAGCTCTTCAGTTTTGCCGCCACATCTTCGCCCTCAAAAGGCCCCCAGAACATATGCACCAGATAGGCTCCGGAGTCAGCCGCCAGCTCGGCCATTTTACGGGGCAGCTCGCGCCCGGTATTATTGATGATGGTGAAACCGGCCTTGATCGCCTCGGCCGCGATCTCCGGCTTGCTGGTATCGATGGACAGCGGTATGTTTGGCGATTGGCGCAGGAGCGTAAATAAGGGAGCCAGCCGACGCATTTCTTCTGCGCAACTAATGGGTTGGAATCCGGGGCGCGTCGATTCCGCGCCGACGTCAATAATGTCGGCGCCGTTGGCCGCCAGCTCTTTGATATGCGCATAAGCTCTATCGGCATCAAGAAAGCTGCCCCCGTCATAGAAGGAATCCGGGGTGATGTTCACAATGCCCATGACCTGCGGGCGGGTGAAATCAAGGCTGTGCATCCTCTGTTTGCCCCCTGCTCTATGTGCTAAAACCGCTAATCGGTTTTGCCGCTTACAGCCAACAATATGCCCTGCCGCTTATTAGATGAGCGCAGCCGAGAGCTGCGGGAACATCATCCCGTGGCCTGGCGACAAAGCCCCCATATGGCTTGTTTCCCGCGCGACCCCTTGGGCCGGGGGGAAGCTTGGATCAGCGGTCAAATGTGATATGCACCGCCGGGTCGTCGGAATCATTAATCTCAGCGGCGGTCTGCGCCGGCGTTTCCGGCTCTATCGGCTCAGGACGGCCAGCATGGCGCGGGCTTTGCTTTGCCCCGCGCAGCGCAGCCTCGGCCGCCTCCGCCATGGACGGCGAAGCGGAAACCGAGCCGCTCATAATGCGGTAGAATTCCGCCGCCTCAATAGTTTCTTTTTCCATCAAGCGCGCCGCTACCTGCTGCAATTCATCCATATGATCCGTGAGAATCTGACGCGCCCGCTGATAAGCCTCGTCCATGATGGCGCGGGCTTCCTTATCGATGGCATAGGCAATAGCCTCGCTATAATTGCGCTCCTGTGAAAGATCGCGGCCGAGGAAAATCGTATCCTGGCGCTTGCCGAAGGTCAGCGGGCCCAGTTCGTCGCTCATGCCGTAGCGAGTGATCATTTCCCGCACCGTGACCGTGGCGCGCTCCAAATCATTCTGCGCGCCGGTGGAGACGTCCTTCAAAACGAGGGCCTCGGCCATGCGGCCGCCCAGCAACAGCACCAATGAATCCAGCATCTGCGATTTTGTAACATAATTGCGGTCTTCTTTAGGCAGCAGCAGCGTATAGCCGCCGGCCCGGCCGCGGGGGATGATCGATACTTTATGCAATGGATCGGAATTGGGCAGAAAATAAGAAACCACAGCGTGACCGGCCTCATGAAAAGCTACCAACCGCTTTTCTTTATCGCTGATCACTTTTGATTTCTTCTCCGGTCCGGCGATTACCCGCTCCACCGCCTGCTCCAAATCTTCCATTTCTATTTTCTTTTTATTATAGCGGGCGGCCAGCAGGGCGGCCTCATTCAAAACATTGGCCAAATCCGCGCCGGTAAAACCAGGCGTGCGGCGCGCCACTACATTCAAATCCACATCCGAGCTGATCGGCTTTCCCTTGGCATGCACGTCAAGGATTTGCTTTCTGCCCAGCACATCCGGGGCGTCAACCGTGATTTCGCGGTCAAAGCGGCCGGGGCGCAGCAGCGCCGGGTCGAGGATATCCGGGCGGTTGGTGGCGGCGATGACAATAATGCCCTCATTAGCGGCAAAGCCGTCCATCTCCACTAGCAATTGATTCAGCGTCTGCTCACGCTCATCATGGCCGCCGCCCAGGCCCGCGCCGCGCTGCCGTCCTACGGCATCTATCTCATCGATAAAGATGATGCAGGGACTATGCTTTTTAGCCTGCTCAAATAAGTCGCGCACACGGCTTGCGCCCACGCCGACGAACATTTCCACAAAATCAGAGCCGGAGATAGAGAAAAAAGGCACGCCGGATTCGCCCGCCACCGCCCGGGCCAGCAGTGTTTTACCGCAGCCGGGAGGGCCGAACAAGAGCACGCCCTTGGGAATGCGCGCGCCCAAGGCATTATATTTGCGCGGGTCGCGAAGGAAGCCGACGATTTCCTGCAGTTCCTCCTTGACCTCATCCACGCCGGCCACATCCTCGAAAGTGACTTTTTTGCGCGAATCTGTCTGCAGCTTGGCCCGGCTTTTGCCGAATTGCATCACTTTGCCGCCGGCGCCTTGGCCCTGCTGCATGAGGAAGATAAACAGGCCGACGATGATCAGCATGGGGATCAGCGTCCCCAGGATTGAGAGCCACCAGGAGGTGACGACAGCGTCATAAGTGATGTTAACGCCATAGGCGGTCAGATAATCGCCGATCGCGCTATCCGGAAAAGTTGTGGTCTGGAAGGATTTGCCGTCTTTTAAGGAGCCGGTAATAATATAGCGGCCGGCGTCAGTCTCAGCCGCGATATTGACCGCCTTAATCCTGCCGCTTTCCACCTCGCTGCGAAACTCGCTGTAGCTAAGGTCGACGACGGTATTATCCCTATTGGTAAAACTATAAAAGGCTAAAGCGACTAAAACTATCAGAATAAAAACTGTGATGTTTTTTAGTATTCTAGTCAAAAATTTCTCCTTTCAGGCAAACAACAACAATTAACTCATTCTGAAATTTTATCACAGATGCGTACTTGAATCAATATGGGCTTTAATGTTGGCCGCACCTCTTTTTGCCATAGGCCGCAGATCCAGATGATCTCTTCAGCCGCCGTCAATAGGGGCCAACCGCCTCTTTGATGCACAGGGATATGGTTGTCAATAAAAATGTCTTTCAATTTGCGCCGCCCCTTTTTTCCCGCGGACGGCACGCTCATGCCGCTTTGCCGCGTCCGCCAGGTCAAGCCGGCGCATATATCCGCCGGTACAACGAGGCTAAAGCCGCCGGCATAGGCTGCGTCCTGCTTTTCCGCAGCCCGATATTCCCAGCCCCAATCAGCCAGGCGATGCCATAAACCGTCGATGAGCAGAGGATAAGCGCCCGTATAGCTTGGCAAAGGCGGTTTGGCGGCAGCAAAATAAATATTGCCGCGCACATAGGCTTTAAGCCCGCCCGGCAACTGCGCTTCCTGCTCATCGCGCAGGCGCAGCACTGATTCGGCCTGGGCAAAATCAAGCTGGCGCTGATCGCCCATAATCATGGTGAAGGCTTTACGCGCCACGCGGCGCTGCAGCGCCAGCGGCAATTGGTCAAAACCGCTTTTGTTCAAGGCGTTATCGTCATTAATCCATAATTCGGCCAAAGCGTTTTCCGCTAAATCGTCCAGCAGCTCATCCTCAGCGCGGCAAATATCGGCGGTAGCGCATAATGATTCCGCGATCCGCGGATTATAATCAGCCAACCGCGGCAGCAATTCGATGCGGATGCGGTTGCGCAGATATTTAACGCTGGCATTGCTGGCGTCCTCGCGGTATTCAATGCCCTGCTCCGCCGCATAGGCGGCGATCTGCTCGCGCGAGACGCCGAGCAGCGGCCGAATCAGCTTACCGTCTTTTTCCGCCATCGCCGCCAGCCCTGTCAGCCCGCTGCCGCGCAACAGATGCAGCAGCACTGTTTCAGCCTGGTCGTCGCGGTGATGCGCCACAGCGATGGCGTCGCCCCCCAGGCGGGCCAAAAGAGCCCGCAGATAGGCGTAACGCTCGCGCCGCGCCACCTCCTGAATATTGCCGCCGCGGGCAAGAGCGGCGATATCCTCGCCGCCCAAAAAAAACGGTAATCGGCGCCGCCGGGCGAACTCAGCCACGAAGCGGCCTTCTTCTTCCGCCTCCGGTCGCAAATGATGATTAAAATTGGCGATGGCCAGCGTATAGCCAAGCTCTTTTTGCCAAAGCAGCAAAATATGCGCCATGGTCATCGAATCGACGCCGCCGGAGACGGCAAGCAGCACCAGATCGCCGGCTTTGATCAATTCACGCTCCTGGATATAAGCTTTGACTGTTTTTGCCAAATCCATTCCCGGCACCCCAAAAAAGAATAGAAACCATGCAGTTTCTATTCTTGGTTTACAGCCCTTTTCCTTTATTTGGCTTTGTCCGGCCTATAGCGCGTTTGGCTGCGCGGGCGGACGCCTATCAGGCGACTTCGCCCACTTGCGCCACCATCACCGTGATATCATCCTTGATTTTGCCATTGCTGATGCTAATCACTTTATCGAGGAGGTACTCCGCCATATTTTGCGGATTATTGACCACAGCCTGGCCGATGACCCGGCTCAGCCACTGCCCCTCCTCCTGGGCGTCCATATCGAGCAAACCGTCCGAGGCTAGGATGATCATATCGCCGGGGAAGACCTGGTCTGAGACTGTTTCCTGCT
>JAAYYR010000002.1 GCA_012515255.1 Clostridia bacterium
GCAATATCGTCACCCGGCCGGTATGAACGGCGCTCACCGCGCCCGCTATACCCTCCTGCCGCAGATAGAGCCGGTAATCAAATGCATTGGTATTGGCATAAGGCTCAGGCGAAAACACCGTACCGCGCGCCTCGACGCTATTGCCGGGCGCCGGGGCCGGCCCCTCGCCATAAAGATAAATATCCGCCGAGCGCAGTTGTTGGCCGTCAGCGCTGCTCACCTTGAGCGTGGCGCGCCAGCCATCCTCATCGATACTGATGGCGCGCACTTTGCCGCAAACGATAATCTGATGCCCGTCACCAAAAGACCAGGCGTCGAGCGCCTCCTGCTGCCCGGCGCAAAAAAATGCGCCAAGCGCCAGGGCCAAGGGCACAAAAAGCATGGGGCGCAGCCTTCTGAGCATAAAAAAAGGCAGCGTCAGCACAAGCGCCGCGCCAACAGCAATGCCGTAAAGCAACAGGGTCGGCTTGGCATAGGCCGCGAGCATTATGCCGGCGACAAAACAAAGAAGCAGGATAACGATAATCCTGCCCCGCCAAAAGCCGTCCCCCGGCTTATTCAACACAGATTTGCTCCTCAATTTTGGCATAAGTGGCAGCGCCGATGCCGGTGACATTCATGATCTGCTCCTTGGTGACGAAAGGGCCGTTGGCCTCGCGATGGGCGATGATCGCCGCGGCTTTAACTTCGCCGATTCCGGAAAGCGCCAGCAATTCGCCTGCCGCGGCGGTATTGATATTGATCGGCCGGCCAAACGCCGCCTCCGCACCGCCTGCGGGTAAATTATAATAATCCCCGCCACGCCGCTCGATCAGCGCATTCCAATCAACCGGGCCCTCGCTTACCGGCACGATCAGCTCGCTGCCGTCCTTGAGACAAGCCGCGCGGTTAAGCAGCTCCGGCGCCGCGTCGGCAGTGAGGCCGGCGAGCGGCAAAGCATCCTCTACCCTGCTGCCCTGGGGCAGCTCATACAGACCCGGGGACGCGACCGCGCCCTTGATATCCACGACGACCATCACCGCGCTGCCCGCAGCCGCCGTATCGCCACGCAAATAGCCGGCAAAACGGATGCCCGCGGCAATCAGCAGCAGCAAAAGCGAGACGGCGATAATTATGCTGCGCATATTAAGCAAGGCCCGGACTTCAGGGCAAACCGCTTTCGACATCCGTAATATCACCCCCGGTTTAACATTTCCGGCAAGTTTTACAAGTCTGTGACATAATTCCACGAAAATCGCCCTTGTTCCTGCAAAAAGGCTATTGTGATAAAAAGTTGCGGATACTATAATAAAGCTATCAATGGAGGGATAAAATGAAGATCCATGTCATTGTCAACCCGGGCGCCGGACGCCGTATCATACAGCGCAATCTCGAAGGCATCATCGGTAAACTGATGCTGGACAATACCGCGAGCTCTGTAAGGGTCACCCGCACCAAAGCGCGCGACGACGCCATGCGGGCCGCCTTTGCCGCAACGAGGGAGGATACCGATCTGATCATCGGCTGCGGCGGCGACGGCACTATTAATGAAATCGTCAACGGCATTATGCGCTCCGGCTCCGGCGTGCCTTTGGCAATTCTGGCAGCCGGCACGAGCAATGATTTCGCCACCAGCCTGCGCCTTCCCGACCAGCCCGTCCAATTTTGCGATATGGTGCGCGGAGGCCTGTACCAGGATATCGATATCGGCCTGGTCAATGATAGCGTCTACTTTATCAATGTCGCGGCCTTCGGCATCTTTACCGAGATCTCCCATAAAACGGCGCGCGAGGCCAAAAACACTTTCGGGCGTTTGGCTTATTACGCCCAAGTGATCACGACCATGCCGGAACAATTTTTTAAAAACGCTATTCTTAATATCACCGCGGACGAGGAAAGCTTCTGCGGCGATTTTTCGCTTTGCCTGGTGACCAATTCCATGAGCGTCGGCTCAATGCGCCGCCTGATGTATAAAGCGGATGTCAGCGACGGCCTTTTTGATATGCTGCTGCTGGAACGCAAAAGCGTTTTCCCCAATTTGACCGGCAATCCCCGTACAACCGATATTTTCCGCTCCCCGGCGCTGCAATATTTGCAGGCGGCGGAGATCACAATTTCCTCTCCGGATAATGAGAAAATTGAAGTGGATATCGACGGCGAATATTATGGCTCGCTGCCTTTGCATATCAAGGTCTGCCATAAGGCCCTGCGACTATTGGTGCCGGCCTGGTAAGCCCGCCGGCCGAAAAAAAGAAATGGTGTAGCAAAATCCCCAGACATGAGGCAAAAATCGATAAATTGCGCATATTAAGTCGCAAAACGAAAAATTGCTCTTGTTTATGCTATTGTTTATAAGATAATTTCGCTGGCTGCCGACAAAATTTGCCTGGCATAGCTTCCGCACAAAACAGGCGATCTGTTTGCATTTTAGCATTGATTAGTGTATAATTGCTTGTGCTGCGGACTTAATCAGCATGGCCGCACTTCGCCTGGAGAGGTATCGAAGTGGTCATAAC
>JAAYYR010000142.1 GCA_012515255.1 Clostridia bacterium
CAAGATGAGCAAATCGCTCGGCAACGGCATCGATCCGCTGGAAATCATCGACAAATTCGGCGCGGACAGCCTGCGCTATACGCTAATCACCGGCAATAGCCCGGGCAATGATATGCGTTTTAAGTGGGAGAGATTAGACGGCGGCCGCAATTTCATCAACAAGATGTGGAATGCCAGCCGCTTTGCCTTGATGAATCTGCAGGATTATCAAAGCGGCCAATATGAGCCGCAACTGACCCTGGCCGACAAATGGATACTCTCGCGGCTGAAAACGGTCGCGGCGGAAACCGACGCCAATCTGGAAAAATATGAGCTGGGCGAGGCTTTGCGCGGGATTTATGATTTTGCCTGGGACGAGTTCTGCAACTGGTATGTGGAAATTGCCAAGCTGCGCCTGTATCAGGGCAGCCCGCAAGAACGCTATACGGCGCAGACCGTGCTGGCGGAAGTCCTGCGCACCATACTTGAGCTGCTACATCCTTTCACGCCTTTCTTTACCGAGGAGCTATGGCAGCAACTGCCGCATCAGGGCGAAAGCATTATGCTGACCCGCTATCCCAATGGCTGCGGCGGCCTGAACGATTCCGCGGCGGAGGAGCGTATGGGCCTGCTGATGGAGATTGTGCGCAGCATCCGCAATGTTCGCGCCGAGATGAAGGTGCCTTTGGGCAAAAAGGCGGAGCTGGTGATTGCCGCCTCCGCCGGACTATGCGATGAAATCAGGGAGGGCGAGGCCTATATTCGCGCTTTGGCCCAGGCCGGCGATATCCGCTACGCCGGGCCGGGTACAATCGTCGACAAGGCGGCCAAGGCCCATGTGCGCGGCGCCGACATCTTTTTGCCGCTGGCGGGTTTGATCGACCTTGATAAAGAAATCGCCCGTATCGCCAAAGAGATCGCCCATACCGAGGAAGAACTAAAGCGCCTGGCGGCCAAGCTTGGTAATGAAAGCTTTGTCAATAAAGCCCCGGCCGAGGTCGTGGAAAAGGAAAAAGCCAAGCAAGAGATCATGAACGGCAAATTAGACTCCCTGAGGCAGCATTTGCGGCTATTGGCCTAACGCTTATTTTGGCCCTGCGCATTGTAGAAGAATCAGCGCTGACCGGCTGTTCGCTTGGCAGCGGATGGGCGGCAGGTTTTTACCACATGGACTATGAGCAAGCTTTAGCGCAACTGCATAGCTTGAGCCGCAAGGGCGTTCACCCCGGCCTGGAGCGGATACGCGAGCTGTCCCGCCGCCTGGGTCGCCCGGAGCAAAGGGCCGGGCGGCTGATTCATATCGCCGGCACCAATGGCAAAGGCTCTGTGGCGGCTATGCTTGACGCGATGCTGCGTCAATCTGGCGCCAAAACCGGGCTTTTCACCTCGCCCCATCTGCATTGTCACAGTGAGCGCTATCGTATCAACGGAGAGCCGATCAGCCGCGAGCGTTTCGCAGCGCTTTTCACCCGGGTAGCCGCGGCGAGCGCCGCGATGATAGAGGAGGGCTGGGAGGCGCCTACCGAGTTCGAGACCGTGACCGCGCTGGCGCTGCTTTGGTTCGCCGAGGAACATGTGGACCAGGCCGTGATCGAGGTTGGCCTGGGCGGCCGCACGGATAGCACCAATATCATTGACGCCCCCTTTGCCGTGATTACCAATGTCGGTATGGATCATATGGATTTCCTGGGCGCTACGCTGCCGCAAATCGCCGCCTATAAAGCCGGGGTAATCAAGCGCGGTGCGCGGGTAGTGACAGCCGCTCAAGGGGAGGCGTTCGCGGTAATTGAGGCTGAGGCTAGGCGGCAGCAGGCGGATTTGCTGCTGCTGGGCCGGGATTTTACGCTTGGCGCGGCCCGGCTGGACGTTCATGGCGGCTGCCTGGATATCCAAACGGCCCGTCGGCTATACCGGAGTTTGCAAATCCCGCTTGCCGGGCGCCATCAGCTGGTGAACGCGGCGCTCGCGGTGCAGATGGCGGAATTGCTGGATCTGCCGGAGACAGCAATCCGCGAAGGGTTGGCCGCCGCTCGCTGGCCGGCGCGCCTGGAACTAATAGCGGGGCGGCCGCTAATATTGCTGGACGGCGCGCATAATGTGGCGGGTATGCAAGCGCTCACGGCCGCTTTGGACGAGCTGTGGCCCGGCCAAAAGATCGTTTGCCTGCTTGGCATGCTGGCGGATAAGGAGCGCGAACAGGCTTTGCGATTGCTATTGCCGCGCATCCGCGCTGCGGTAGTGACGCCGCCGCCATATTTGAGCCGCCGCGGCGATTGGCAAATGTTGGCGGAGCTGATCCGGAATTGCGGTAAAGCGGCGGAGGCGGTTGAGGATAATCGTCAGGCGCTGCGGCGGGCGCTCGCTCTTGCGGCGGATGCCGATCTGCTGCTCGTTTGCGGCTCGCTTTATCTCGTTGGCGCAGTAAGAGATGCTTTGCGGGAGGAGAATTATGCTATTTGCTGAGCGAAAAATCGTGTTGGCCTCGGCCAGCCCGCGCCGTCTGGAAATCCTGCGCCAGATCGGTATCGAACCGCTGCCTTGCCCGGTGGATGTGGCGGAATGGCAAGAACTGACCAAGCAGCGCGGCGCGGCTGATTTAGTCGGCGCCAATGCGGCCGCCAAGGCCCGGGCAGCGGCGGCCCTGCATCCGCAGCAGTTGATTTTGGCGGCGGATACGGTCGTCATGCTCGGCGATACTTTATACGGCAAGCCCCGCTCCGCTGATGAAGCCCAGGCTATGCTCGCCGCCCTCTCCGGCCGCACGCATCAGGTCTATACCGGCGAATTCCTGCTCGACGGAGCCAATGGGCGCAGCGCAAGCGGCGTTGATATCTGCGAGGTAACTTTTCACCATTTAAGCGCGGCCGAAATCAAGGAGTATGTGGCAAGCGGCGAGCCTTTCGATAAGGCGGGCGCTTACGGCATTCAGGGCAAAGGCGCGCTGTTTGTAGAAAAAATTTGCGGCGATTACTACACGGTAATGGGGCTTTCACTCAGCCTGCTGCGCCATTTAGACCGGATTGTTTCCCAGGGCATGGGCGGGGGGCCCGCCGCAAAGGTTTGACAGGCCCTGACGTCCGCCGGAATAATTTATGCCGCCTGGAGGGCATACGCTGACGCGCGTAATTAAAGCGATGGTTCAGGCAGGAAAAAGCAGGGGGAAAGAGAAAATAATTTTAGTTAGGTATAAGAAGGCGATTCATTAGACTGGCGAATATTGCGTCGGCGGAAGCCGCCGCGGCAGTTCCGTATTGAACGCTGCTTCTTACAATCAAGGAGTGACATTGATGCGAAATTCATGGCCCGCCTCCATTAGTAACAGGCCGACGATGCTTTATGAAAAAAGCCTACGCTCGGGGCAAAATATTAATTTTGACGGTAATGTTGTTGTTTTGGGAGACGTCAACCCAGGCGCGGAGATTGTGGCCGGCGGCCATATTTTGGTGCTGGGCGCGCTGCGCGGCCTTGTGCATGCCGGCGCGAACGGCGAGGAGGGCGCCACAGTTACAGCGCTGCATTTCGCCCCGACCCAATTGCGCATCGCCTCGCATATCACAAGGCCGCCGGATGGCGCTGAGAACGAGCAGAAACCGCCGGAGACTGCCCGCATCAAAAACGATGAGGTAGTGATCGAAAAATACAAAGCGCCAAGATAAGGCCTGCCGGGACGGCAGGGCGATTTGAAGGAGGAACATATGGGTAAAGTAATCGTGATTACATCCGGCAAAGGCGGCGTGGGAAAAACCACCACCACCGCCAATGTCGGCACCGCCTTGGCCATGCTGGGGAAAAAAGTGGTGATGGTGGATACTGATATCGGGCTGCGCAATCTTGATGTGGTGATGGGCCTCGAGAACCGCATCGTTTATGATATTGTGGACGCGGTACGCGGCAATTGCCGCTTGAAGCAGGCCTTGATTAAAGACAAACGCATGGAAAACCTTTTTTTGCTGCCCGCCGCACAGACGAAGGATAAAACCTCCATTACCACGGAGCAGATGGTGGAGCTGAGCGAGAAGCTGAAAGAGGAGTTTGATTATGTAGTCGTCGATTGCCCGGCCGGTATCGAGCATGGCTTCAAGAACGCTATCGCAGGCGCGGAGCAGGCCGTAGTGGTTACCACGCCTGAGGTTTCCGCTGTGCGCGACGCCGATCGCATCATCGGCCTGCTGGAGTCAGCCGGCATCGCCGACCCGCTGCTGATCATCAACCGCATCCGCACCAATATGATCAAAACCGGCGATATGATGAGCGTGGATGATATTCTTGAGATCCTGGCTATCAATTTGCTTGGCATCGTGCCGGATGATGATGCTATCGTTATATCTACTAACCGGGGCGAGCCGACAGTGCTTGATGACGCTTCGCGCCCTGGCCGCGCTTTCCGCAATATCGCTCGCCGCGTCGAGGGCGAGGAGGTGCCGCTGATGAATCTCGAAGAAAAACAGGGATTCTTCGGACGGCTGAGACATATGCTGAGGGCCGACTAAGGAGGGCGAAAGATGAATATTATATCATTTTTGGGCAAATTTTTCGGGCGTGAAAACGAAGCCGATACCTCCAAGACCATTGCTAAGCAAAGACTGCGCCTCGTTTTGGTACATGACCGGCTTGATGTTTCCGAAACGATCATGAACAGTCTGCGGGAGGATTTGATCAATGTGATCGGCAAATATATGGAGATCGACAAGGCCTCTTTGGACGTGTCGCTCTCCCGCGACGAGGCGGGGGTGGCCTTAGTCGCCAATATTCCCATCATCAATGTCAAACGCCAGCCTGAAGTCATGAAGCCGATTATTCAGGCCAAGCAGGCCACTTTAGGGGAATAGAGTCGCAAGCCTGCGATTGGGATTGGGCCTTAAAGTGATGGCGATAGCGACGAAAGCATAGCGGTCAGCTCGCGTGTAGGTGCTGGCCGCCTTTGTATTTAAGATAAAGCTATGCTACGGATATTTTTCTCAGGGGAGGATGTATGGCGAAAATAATGGCCGGCGCGCATCACAGTCTGTATAAGTATAAAAGCCCAATGGCTTTTTTGCTTATCGCTAAATCAGGCGGCAATCAGGCGCATACCCCCGGCGCGCCTTACTAATTCTGGGCGTAAGCGGGGATTTTTTATTGCGGAGCACCCATATATTGTGGTATAGTTAAGGCAAGCAGCAAAGAAAACCTGGCACTGCCGCCGCAAGAGCAAGCGGAAGCGGCGGCCTTTCGGCGGAGGGCGCGCATGTACCTGAAACGGATTGAGCTTCTCGGCTTCAAATCCTTTACCAATAAGACCGCG
>JAAYYR010000143.1 GCA_012515255.1 Clostridia bacterium
CGTTGCCGTCGATGACCGTGGTATTGTCTTTGGTGATTTTAACCTGGCGGCAGCCGCCCAGCATTTCCAGAGTAACGTTTTCCATCTTGGTGCCGAGCGATTCGCTGATTACGACACCGCCGGTGAGAACCGCGATATCTTCCAGCATGGCTTTGCGGCGATCACCAAAGCCGGGGGCTTTGACCGCGACGCAGGTAAAGGTGCCGCGCAGTTTATTGAGGATCAGGGTAGCCTGGGCTTCGCCCTCGATATCCTCAGCGATGATCAGCATCTGCTTGCCGCTTTGCACTACCTTTTCCAGCAGGGGCAGGATCTCATTGATGGTGCTGATCTTCTTATCGGTAAGCAGAATATAGGGGCTTTCAAGAATAGCTTCCATTTTTTCCGTATCAGTGACCATATAGGGGGAAAGGTAGCCGCGGTCGAACTGCATGCCTTCCACAACTTCCGAGGTGGTCTCAAAGCCCTGGCTCTCCTCGATGGTGATTACGCCGTCATTGCCGACTTTTTCCATTGCTTCCGCAATGACCAGGCCGATTTCCGCATCATTAGCGGAGATGGCGGCAACCTGACCGATTTCTTTTTTGCTGACGATAGGCTTAGAGTCTTTTTTTAGTTTGTCAACCGCGGTGGCGGTGGCCATCTCAATGCCTTTTTTCAGGATCATCGGATTAGCGCCGGCAGCCACGTTTTTCAGGCCTTCGCGAATGATGCTTTGTGCGAGCAGGGTGGCGGTGGTGGTTCCGTCGCCGGCTACATCATTGGTCTTGGTGGCGACTTCTTTCACCAATTGCGCGCCCATATTTTCGAGCGGATTCTCCAGATCGATCTCGCGGGCGATGGTAACGCCGTCATTGGTGATCAGCGGAGAACCGAATTTTTTTTCTAAAACAACATTACGGCCTTTAGGGCCCAAGGTGATTTTTACCGCGTCGGCCAAGGCGTTAACGCCGCGTTCCAAAGCGTAGCGGGCCTCGGCATCGAATACGATTTGCTTTGCCATGTGATTATTACCTCCGTTAATTTGGTCTGTTTTAGTTTGCGGAGCCCGGTTTATACCGGAATTCCGCCAGCTTATTAATGCCGTTTAGCCAAGTATGCCGAGAATATCACGGTCGCTGTTTAAGATCATATATTCTTGTCCGTCATGCTTGATCTCGGCCCCGGAATATTTAGCGAATAAGACGATGTCGCCAACTTTTACTTCTATGGGAGCCCGTTTGCCGTCATCCAACAGCCGCCCCGGGCCAACAGCGAGAACTTCGCCTTCCTGCGGTTTTTCTTTGGCCGTATCCGGGATCACGATGCCGCTCTTGGTAACCTCCTCGGACGGCAGCAGCTTGATCAAAACACGATCGCCTAATGGTTTGATATTCATGACTTAAACCTCCTAGATGGATTGTTATTAGCACTCACCATCTGTGAGTGCTAGTCGCTGTACTTATATTAATCAAAAATGGTCAGAATTGGCAAGCGGTAAATGTTGGTATTTGGAGCCGATTTGGGCCATATGCTCTTTCATGCTTAATATTTTGCATATATGCTCCGTTTTTCTTGATGCCGGCTGCTCGGGGCTGCCGGATAAGGCGGCGGCAAGAAATGCCGCGTGGGGCAAAAGCCGCTTTTGGCCTGGCGCGGTGTGAATCGGGTCAATAAATAAAGTCTATTATTCTTTTTTGATGCTATATTCTTAGTATGAAGAAAAACTTTTTTATTCTCATAGTCATAATTGCGCTCGTTTTATTCTCCACGGTTTTGCTTCTGCGCTTGGTTGTGCCGCCAAAGAGTGATTCCGGGCATGAGGCAAAGGATGCTGCGGACGCGGCAATCATCTTAAGGATTGGCCATGACGCGCCGCCTGAGCACTCCCTGCAGCAGGCTTTGCTTTTATTGCAGCAAAGCCTGGAGCGGCAAAGCAATGGGCGCATGCGCGTGGAGCTGTATCCTTACTATGAGGCAGGGGAGGACGCGGAACTGGTCGGCTTGACCGCGGAAGGCGCTTTGCAGATGTGTTTGCCGCTTAGTTCCTCGCTTGCCGCTTTGCCGCCAAAGGATGACGCCGCCTTTGGGCTGGATATCCCCAAGAGCTGGCAGCAATGGGGCGCTCTGGACGGCTTTTTCCCATATGCCGATGCAGACGCCGCCCTGGCCGCTCTTGATGGCGAGACAGGCGCCGCCCTAAAGGAGGCTTTAGCGGATTTGCCCGGACGGCCCTTGCTTTGCCTTGGTTGGGCTGCCGACGGGCCGCTTAATCTGGCTAGCTCGGCGGTAGAGATCAGGCGGCCTGGCGATTTGAGCGGCCAAAAGGTGGCGGTCAGCGGTTCCGGGGCTTGGCTGGCGGCTTTTCGCAAGCTGGGAGCCGAGCCGCAGCCGCTGTCGCCTTCGGAGATATATCCAGCGATGATGAAGCAACAGGCCAGCGTTTGCCAGACCACGCCTGAGTATATACTTAGCCTTTACGTGGACGATTATGCAACCAGCATGACGCTGACCGAGCATGCTTGGGCTTTCCGCCCTATCCTTATCAACCGCCAATGGTATGAGGATTTGGCGGCGGGGGACGCGGATTTGCTCCGGGCAGTTTTGGCCGAATTCATGGCGGAGCGCGCAGGGCTGGCGGACAGCGCATATACGGCGAGCATCGAGCAATTGCGGCAGCGCGGGATGCAAGTGATCGAGCTTAGCGATGCAGAGAGGTCGTTGTGGCGGGAAGCCGGGCAATAGGCGCAGCGCAATGCTA
>JAAYYR010000144.1 GCA_012515255.1 Clostridia bacterium
CTCGCAGGGCTGGCGGCACTGCCAAAGCCGCTGCCGCCAGCCCTGCGAGCGGAGCGACATCGCTTGTGAGCGGCGGGTTGAAATCTAGCTGATGCCGCGCCGCAATCACTGCCATACCGTGGTCGGCGATCTCGCCGGAAACGATGATTTGGTCGCCCGGCAGAGCAAGCTGCGGTCCTAATTCCCGATCAAGCTCATAGATGCCGACACCCGCTGTGGTGATGAATAGTCCGTCACAGGCGCCTTGATCCACCACCTTGGTATCGCCGCCGACAATCAAAACTACGGCCTCAGCCGCGGCTTGCGCCATGGATTTGACAATCAGCTCCAGTTCAAGGAGCGGGAAACCTGATTCGATGATCAGCGCCGATGTGAGATAAAGAGGCCGCGCGCCGCTCATTGCCAGGTCATTCACTGTGCCGCATACCGCGAGTCGACCGATATCGCCACCGGGGAAAAAGCGCGGCTTAACCACAAAGCTATCGCTCGTTAGCGCAATGCGGCTATTGCCCGCCGGACAGAGCGCGGCATCGGAAAGCTGATCCAGATAGGGATTGGAAAAGGCCGGAAGAAAAAACTTCGTCACTAATTTATGATACAGCTCCCCGCCGCTGCCATAGCCCAGCGTTATCTTTCCTGTTCTATGCATAGGGATTGCTCCTTCCGTATTGATAAGCTGCGGCGCAACTCCCCTCCGAGGAGACCATACAGGCTCCTGCCGGTCGCTCCGGCGTGCAGGCTCCGCCAAACAGCGGGCAATCATAGGGGGCAATTTCCCCGCGTAATACTTTGCCGCAGCGGCAGGCGGGATTATCCGTCAAGTCCGCTGCAAAAATCTGAAAGCGCTGCCGCGCGTCGAAATCCGCATAAGCGGAACGCAGGTATAAGCCGCTGTCTGCTATTTTCCCCAAGCCCCGCCAGACGGCAGCGCAAGGCCTAAACACTTTTTGCAGCATATTAAGCGCGGTCGTATTCCCCGCCCCGCCCACGACGCGGGGATAGCAGTTCGTCAGCGTCGCCTTATTGCTTGCCAGATCGCGGACCAAATAAGCGATCGCTACCAGGATATCCAGCGGCTCGAAGCCGGAGACGACGGCCGGCTTTCCCAGCCCTCGCGGGATAAAAGCAAAGGCTTCGCTACCCGTCACCGCAGCCACATGGCCGGGGCAAAGCAAAGCATCAACCGCGCTGCCCGGCAGTAAGGCCGCGATTGCCGCAGGCATGGTTTTATGCGCGGTGAGCATCGTAAAATTAGTAACGCCCCGCATACGGGCGCTCTCCGCAACTGCGGCGGTCAGCGGCGCCGTCGTCTCAAAGCCGACGGCGAAAAATACCACTTGCCGCCCGGGATTGTCTACTGCCAGTTCCAGCGCGTCTAGGGGGGAAAGCACGATGCGAATATCATGCCCCTCCGTCCGCAATTGCGCCAGGCTTTGATCGCCGGCAGGCACGCGTAGCATATCGCCAAAGCAAGTGAAGATCACCCCCGGCATGGACGCCAGCGCCAGCGCTTCGGCAATGGTCGCGGTATCGGTAACGCAAACCGGGCAGCCGGGGCCGGAGATCAAACGCAGCTCAGGCGGCAGCAAAGAGCGAATGCCCCAGCGGGCGATGCTCATGGTATGCGTACCGCAAACCTCCATAATGGTGCAGGGACGCGGCAAAGTATGACTGATATAATCGGTTAGTTGCCGGATTTTCTTTTGCTCAGCCAAGGAGTTCATTTTATAAAAGCCCCAGTTCCCGTGTTAATTCACTTAAGTCACGGCCATATTGCTCATCGATAATTTGAATGATAAAACCAGCGTGCACCAGCACATAATCACCTGCTTGCACTTCAGGCATCAGCATGGTGGAAGCGGTTTTTGCCAGCCCGTTATAGTCGATACGCGCAAGGGCAACCGCTGAATCTATATCAATTACTTTTCCCGGAATAGCAAGGCACATATCAAATTTCTCCTTTTTGGACTTTGGCCGCCGCGACGGCAGCCTGGCCGTAGGCTATACCGCCGTCATTGATCGGCGTCTGTGAATTAAAATACACTTGGAAGCCCAATTCTGTCAAGGTCTTGCGGCAGGCGTCGAGTAAAAAGCGGTTTTGCCAGCAGCCGCCTGATAAAGCCACCGTATTCAAGCCACTGTCCCCGCGCAAGCGCAGGCACATCTCTGCGCAGAAAGCGGCCAGGCCGCGGTGAAATCGCGCCGCAATCTCGCCTATAGCGGCGCCGCGCCGCAAATCAGTCATTAATTCGCGGATTAAAGGACGCCAGTCAATAAGACTGACTCCGTTTTGCTCGGACAGCTCCATATGATAAGCGCCTGTCGCCGTGACGTCGATAGCCTGCTCCAGCATAACCGCTGCCTGTCCCTCATAATTGACATAGCGTCCGATGCCGGCAAGCGCCGCCACCGCGTCAAAAAGGCGGCCCATACCGGATGTGAGCGGCGCATTGACCCCCGCGTTCATAGCCTGGAGCAAAAGACGCCAATCCGAACCCAGCAGGCCCGCGGGCGCCTGCAGTTCTAATTCTTCCTCGCCATAGGCGGCAAACAGGCAACTCATAGCCATACGCCACGGCTCATCAATAGCGCGTTCTCCGCCGGGCAGCGGCGTATACAGCAGATGGGCCGCGCGGCGGCTGCCGGCGCTATCGCCGACCAAAACCTCGCCGCCCCAAAGGCAGCCGTCCTCCCCATAACCGGTGCCGTCAAAGATCAGACCGATTGCCGGACCGCTAAGATGATGTTCCGCCAGCACCGAGGCAAAATGCGCCTGATGATGCTGCACAACGAGCTTGGGCAGCGAGCCGATTTCCGTCGCCGCATATAGCGTGGACAGGTATTGGGGATGCAAATCATGAACAATCAACTGTGGTTCGCTATCAAACATCTTCGTATAGAAATCTATTTCCTGTTTGAAAACAGTATAAATAGCCGGATTATCTAAATCGCCGATATGCTGGCTGAGAAAAGCCTCATTGCCGCGGGTAAGGCAGAAAGTGTTTTTTTGCTCGCCGCCCAGAGCTAAGATATTGCGCCCGCAATCATTGATCTGCAGCGGCTGCGGCGCCCAGCCACGGGAGCGCCGGATGAACAGCGGATTTTCTGCGACGCATAGCATGACGCTGTCATCACAGCGGCGGTAAATAGCGCGGTTATGGCTGAGTAGGGCGTCAGCCAAGCGCGGCAAAGCATCAACGCCCGCGGCATCCGAGCGCGAATGCAATAGCGCCGCCGCGGCCTCATCCTCATAAATAATCGGCTCGTCGGCATAATTGGCGCTCGTCATCACCAAGGCCTCGAAACCCTCGATCAATAAATAATGAAGCGGCGTATATGGCAGCATCACGCCGAGCGTTTGATTACCGGGGCTGACGGCGTCGGCGACCTTCTCTCCATCAACCAGTTGCTCTAAAATCACAATCGGTCTGCGCTGGCTTGTGAGCAATTCCTCCTCTGCCCCGCTCAGGCAACAATAGCGTCGTACGGCCGCGGAATCAGGCAGCATCACGGCAAAAGGCTTATCCCAGCGGTACTTGCGGCGGCGCAATTCGGCGCATGCCTGCTCATTTTTGGCGTCGCAAACCAGATGATAGCCGCCGATGCCCTTGACCGCCACGATCCCGCCCGTCGCGATTTGTCTGCGTGCCAGTTCCAAGGGCCGGCCTTGCCCCTCGCCGTCCTTCCAGTCCGCATAGATAAGGCGCGGGCCGCAGTCGGCACAGGCATTGGGCTGGGCGTGGAAGCGGCGGTTTTTGGGGTCAAGATATTCCTCGCGGCAAGAGTCGCAAAGCGGGAAATCCGCCATCGTGGTCAGCGCCCGGTCATAAGGCAGATCGCGGATGATGGTGAAACGGGGGCCGCAATTAGTACAGTTGGTAAAAGGATAGCAATAGCGGCGATTTTGCGGATCGCGGATATCGGCAAGGCAGGCCGCGCAAATGCCGATATCAGGCGAAATCAGGGTGCGCTTCTCCCCGCCGCGGCTACGGCGTATGGCAAAGCCACGGCCGCCCTTTAATGCTATCGGCTTGACGATAATGTCGTCAACACGGGCAAGGCGCGGCGCCTGCGGCTGTAAATCACGCAAAAAAGCCGCGCAATGCTCCGCCTTACCCTCGATCTCGATCAGAACGCCGATAGCCGAGTTCAGAACCCAGCCGCTGATATTATGCCGTAAGGCCAGCCCATAGACATATGGCCTAAAGCCAACCCCTTGGACAATGCCATGTATCTCCACCGAGTAGCGTTCCCGGTTACTTTGTGTATTTATTTTACGCAATTTTCCCTCTTTATTAATTATTCCTTGGCTGAGCCACGCTTGGCGGCGATGCGCTTCTCGATCTCATCGGCCAATGCCCGGATACCGCTCTCCTCGCCTTTGCGGCAAGAAAGCGGGAAAATACGTAATTCCTGCTTAATCTGATCCAGATCGGCTTGAGCGGCCGCCAGGTCAAAATCGGTATACGGCAAAAGGTCGATTTTATTTAAGGCCAGCCAATCCGCGGTGAGGAAAGTCCCCGGGTATTTGGCCGGTTTATCACTGCCTTCAGTAACGCTCATGACGATCATACGTATATCCTCGCCCAGGTCAAAGCCAGCCGGACAGACCAGATTGCCGACATTTTCAATAATCAGCAAATCAGTTTGCGTTAAATGAAAGCCCGGCATTACCTGAAAAATCATCTTGGCGTCCAGATGGCAGCCGCCGCCGGTATTGATCTGCACCAC
>JAAYYR010000145.1 GCA_012515255.1 Clostridia bacterium
ATAAAATGAGGCTTCAGAATAATCAGCGCGTCTGCCTGGATTGCTTTGAGGAATACAGCCGGGGATGGTAAGACAAAAATAGCGCCCCACCGGCACGGCCGCGGCATTGACGATTATCATCGCCATATCCATAGGAAGCGCATTATGACGATTTGCCGATACCGATATTGCCGCCAAGGCGGATGAATTTTTCAACTCCCTGCCGGGCGGGGCTTTTTATCCAAGCGTCGCCGCCGACTACTACGGCGCTTTTCGGCAATCGCGCTGTGAATAAATCGCCGGGTCAGGTCAAATCCATAAAAGCCCCCGGGCTGTGCGGCGTAAATCCGCATAGACGCGGGGGCTTTTAGCAGGCAGCGCGGGATGAATTAAGGGCGGCTTATCGTGATAAAGGACAAAGACGGTTGAATTGATTGAAATGAGCGAGAGCGGCGCAGGTCGTGCCATAGAAATATACCGGCTTCTCAACAGCGGCGAGCACATCCTCGGCGGTGCCGTTGGCAAGGATTGAGCCGGTGATCAGCAAAACATCGGCGAAATCGATCAGCCGCCCGGTATCGCGCAGGCCGTCCCAGATCTCCACGCCATAGCGGACGCTGCCCACATTATCCCGGTCCAAGTCGGTGACACGCACATGCTCCGCGCCAAATTCGCGGACACAATTGTCGATGATCGCCGGTTGATAGCCGACAATGCCGACGCGGCAGAGACCGTATTGCTCGCGGAGCGCGGACGCGATTTGCGGCGCGCATTGCTCCGGCTCCTGATCGCGGCAATGAATAGTATGCCCGGCCAGGCCAAGCTTACGCGCTAAGGCATTAAGCGCCGCCACCATCAGGGCATAGTTACCCGGCCTATCTACAGGCAGAGCCGCGAGCCGCTTGATATCGCCCTGCCAGGCGATGGGATCGCTGGTGAAAGCCTGGCCCTTATAGCCGTCGATCTCCGCCTGAAGCAGAACTTCCTTGCCCCGCAGCAAGGGGAAATCACCGCGCTCGGGGTGGCCGATGGCCTCCTCGTTCTTTAAAGCCCGGCTTGTAACCTTGATCTGCAGGCCGCCTATTGACTGGTTGTCTTCAAGCAAGTTATTGAGCGCCTGCCTGGCGTCGATGAATTGCATAACAGCTCCTTTCCCGACCGGCTAAAAAACATGTATGGCCGCAGCTTTGAAAACTGCCCATACCTCCTGGCCGCGGGCCAGCAATCAAGGCCCGGGCAATCGCTACCCTTTGCCGCCCGCCACCGCTTAAAGTCCCTGGATAACGCCCTGGCAATTCGTTGATCTTACATAAATTCGTCATCCGCGCCTGCTTATCCTTGATCAGCAAGGCAAGCGTTTTTCTCGCCTAGGGGGCAAAGACGATATTTTTCGCCACATCGAGATGCGGGAATAAAAGATAATCCTGGTGAACGAAACCAAAGCTCCCTTGCCTGCCGCCCGTAGTGTCTGCGGCGCCTAGCTGAAAATGGGGAAAGCCCCGCGCTAATGCGGGGCTTTCCTGTTTGGGATAAAGAGAAAATACCAGCCCGGGGTAAATGCGGGCCGGCATCAGGAAATACGCTGTCTGCGCCTCGGCATATCCACGCCCAACAGCCGTAATTGCTCAAATAACTGATCGAAAATATGATCCCAGCTTCTGGTCAGGGCATGCCGGCGGGCGTTTTGGGCCATAGTTTGGCGCAAGGCCTTATCTTTGATCAGCAATTCTATGCCGCTTGCCATAGCCGGCGCATCCCCCGGCGCGCAGGCAATACCGTTAACGCCATGGCGCAGATTCTCGCGCACGCCACCGGCGTCAACAGCGACAATCGGCAGGCCTGAGGCCATGGCTTCCAAAATCACATTGCCATAGGTCTCGATGCGCGAGGCAAAAACGAATATATCGGCGGCGGCATACAAACGCTGCAATTCCTCGCCGACCTTATAGCCGAGAAAACGCACCCGCGGCAAAAGCATTTGCGCCAGCGCCCCCCGCAACGGGCCGTCGCCGACGCAGAGCAGCCTATATCTGACCCGGCCGGCATCAAGCAGCCGGGCCGCATTCATAATGACTTCTATTTCTTTTTCCGCGGCCAAGCGGCCGACATATAAAAGCAGCGCCTCATCAGGCGCGGCGTAGTGGCGCCGCAAATCCGCGTCAAAGAGCTGCGGCGAGAATAATTCCGGCTCTACGCCATTGCCCAGGACCCGGATATTAGCGCCGATTACCCGCCGCCGCAGCCGCTCCGCAGAATGCTGCGACAGGGCGAAATTCAGCTCAGCATGCGAATAAAACCAGGCCAAATAGCGCCAGACCGCCGGTTCCAAAGCCCGTAAATGGTAATAGCTCAAATATTGGGCAAAATCATTGGCAAAACAGGCCGTCATGGGAATTTCATGATCGCGGGCGTATTTTAAGCCCATCACGCCCAAAGAAAGCGGCGTCATAACATGAATAAGATCCGGCCGGAACAAGGCGAGCTGGCGCGCTACCCGGGTATAAACAGGCAAGGTCACCCGGCATTCCGGATAGAGAATACATTTCATGCTTTGCACCGGGGTAATATTGGCGGCGGGGGTAAAGCCGCTATTGCCCGGGACAAAGTAACGGTATTCAATATCATTTTCCTCCATATAATTTTGCATTTTCTGCAAAGTAAAGGTCAAGCCGTTGATTTGCGGTAGATAAGCGTCGGAAAACACGGCGATTTTCAAATTTATTCCTCCTTGGTCGAGTTATCAGGCGGCTTAATGAAGCCGCGGCGGCAGCGGAATCATGCTTGCCGGGGCGAAGCCGCCCGGCTGACGCTGCTCAAGAGCCTTGCTTTTTCACAGCCCAATAGCCAAAAGCGACGCTGAAGACGGCAAGCAATAAACCGGGGACGAGCCAGATATAAGCCCCCCTGACCATGCCCGCGTAAAGCAGGCCCATGGTGATGAAATAGGGCAGGCCCGCCACTGCCGCCGTCCAAATATAGCGCCACGCTGTCATAGTCGGCAGCAGGCTGATAATAAAATTGGCGAAAAACGAGGGCAGCGGCAAAAGCCGCGCTACCAGCAGGCCGGGGATGCCGCCGCGCTCCGCCCAGCTATTCACGACCGCCATCCGCTCCGGGGTGGCAATCGTTTTGATCAAGCTCCGCCCCAAACCGCGGGCGATATAAAACAAAGCGAGCGATCCAATGGTCGCGCCGGCCCAGGATATTAAGAGGCCGTAAAAAACGCCATAGATTTTCAAAATGACAACGACCAGCCCTTCCGATGGTATCGGCAGTAAAAAAATCAACGCCATCAATAAAACGGATATGGCCACGCCCCAGACTCCCGCCCCCTGTATCAATGAGGAGATATTATTGCTTTTATCAAAATACAAAAACAGAACCGCGCCAATAGTCAATAGCACAGCCGCTATCGTGACCCAGTGTTTCTTGATCAATATGATTATCTTTATTGTATCCTTTGCCATGGATTCTATTTTAATTTAAAGGCGGCAAATGTAAAGTGGGCAAACAGTTAACTTTTTATTAAATAATATTAAGGAATAGTCTGTCCGCTTGCATAGACTGCGGAAATCCTTGCCTCAAACTGCAACAATAGAAAAAACCCGCGGCTAAACCGCGGAGGAATATTGGCAAAAAGAGGCACAGAGCCGTCCGGGCAGGCGCTCATTTTGTAGCAGGAAATATCAAGGTTTGAATTAGCATAATATCCAAAAAACATAGCCCGCTATTAAGCGGACTATATTTTTAGCGTCTATAAGAATGCTCTACCCCCAATTAGGCGTTGGGGGGAATTTGTACTAGCGGCGCAGTCTCTATGTCGACTTGGCAATCTTTTTGCCGTATGCCAAAGCCTGAACCTGCGCGTCTTGATCCGGCTGCCACGGATTTTTTAAGCCTTCGTCGATCATGGCGAACCCTGCATCCGCAAGTAAATTGTTCATCACTTTTGTGCATTCCCCACTCCAACCAAAGCAGCCAAATGTCGCCGCTTTTTTATTCTTAAATTTCATCCCCTTCATCAGATGGATAAAACCGGCCACTGAATGAAGGATGCTATTGGAAATGGTTGGCGAGCCAATTACGACTGTTTTGGATTTGAACACCTCTGTAATCAAGTCATTTTCATCTCTTTTGGCCACATTAAACACTTTTACCACTACATTGGGGTCAGCTAAACCGATTCCTTCGGCGATTTTCTCCGCCATTACTTTCGTGCCGTTCCACATCGTATCATAAATAATTGTGATTTGGTTTTCTTGATATTCGTCGGCCCACTTGGCATAATTTTCAACAATCTGCATCGGATTATCCCGCCAGACAACGCCATGGCTTGTCGCAATCAAATCAATCTGCAAATTAAGGGACAAAATTTCAGCCAGCTTCTTTTTGAGAATATGGCTAAATGGGGTCAGGATATTGGCGTAGTATTTGAGCGATTCCTGATAAAGGTCGCATTGATCGACTAAATCATTAAATAATTCCTCATTGGCATAATGCTGGCCAAAGGCGTCATTGCTAAATAAAATATGGTCGCCGGTCAGATAGGTCGCCATGCTATCCGGCCAATGCAGCATGGGCATTTCGACAAATATCAGCTCTTTGCCATTGCCGATATCGAGTTTATCGCCTGTTTTCACCACCTGAAAATTCCAATGCTGATGATATTGCCCGGACAGGGATTTCACTGCGTTTGCCGTACAATAAATCGGGGTATTGGGGATGTGTTTCATCAATGCGGGCAGCGCTCCGCTATGGTCGACTTCGCCGTGATTAGCGATAATATAATCGATAGTGCGCACATCAATTTCTTGAGCCAGATTTGCCACAAATTCATCCGCAAACGGCTGCCAAACCGTATCGATTAGAACGGTCTTTTCCTCTCGGATCAAATAAGAATTATACGTAGAGCCTTTATGAGTCGAATACTCGTTCCCGTGGAATTTTTGCAGATCCCAGTCCACTTTGCCGACCCAGGAAACATTGTTTTTTATTCTTTTTTGCACAAAGATCACGCCCTTTATCAATTATACTCTGCGCTCGGGTACGGAGTAGCAAAACCTTATCGTTTAACCATTGTCTTTATCGGGAAAGACGACGATTAGCAGCATTTTAAATTTTTCCGCTCCATAAACAGAATGCGGTTTATGCGCCGGCATAACGATTGTTTCGCCCGCATGAACCAAAAAGACCTCGTCCTCGATCGTGATTTGCCCTGTGCCGTCCAGGACGATAACCATGGCATCCCCGCCGGATTTATGGGTACTGATTTCCTCGCCTTTATCAAAGGAAAACAAAGTCACGCTCAGCGCTTTATTCTGCGCCAGTGTTCTGCTGACAATTTGCCCCGGCTGATAAGCCACCTGTTCCGCCAGGTTTAGTACTGTCCGTGGTTCGATGTTTTTTAAGGTCATATTTTCTCCTCCGCTTTTCTATATAAATAAACATGTTTGATCAGCCGGCATATTCAGGATTTCCCGCTGTCATGCACGGGTTTCCCCATCCGATCTTGGCGGCGCTCCTCGCGCGGTATTATGAACCGGTTTGCATCCGTCGTTTCA
>JAAYYR010000146.1 GCA_012515255.1 Clostridia bacterium
GCCTTCCTCATCTACAATGACGGTATTATGATGCTGATGGATTTAGCCGCCATTATCGGCGCGACTTTGTTCGGCATGGCGCAGACGCAGCTGATCGTCTTCGTCATCGTCATCCATATCACGGGCACTTTCGGCGCTTTGCTTTTCGGCAAAATTTCCGATGATAAAAACTGCAAGATCTCGATCATTTTCTCGCTGCTGGTCCTGATCGCCTCGATCACCGGCCTGTTCTTTATTCATAGCCTGACCTGGTTCTACATCATCGGCGCCTTCGCCGGCTTCTCGCTCTCCGGCGCCCAGGCGGTCAGCCGCACCATGGTCACCCAGCTAGCGCCCGGCAATAAGACGACTGAGTTCTACGGCTTCCTGTCGGTGGCCGGGCGTACCTCCACGTTTATCGGCCCACTGGTGTTCAGCACCATTTCCTACCGCGGCCATAATTGGTATGTCAACCATGGCTATACCGCCGCCGCGGCCGAGCAATACGGCTTACTATGGGCCATCGGCTCGATCATCGCTTTCCTGGTGGTCGGCCTGCTCTTCCTGCTGCTGGTAAAGCATAAAGCCGCCAAAGCCGCGCTGGGGGAATAGCGCGCACCCGCCTGATCAATAAAACCCCTGTCATCAAATGACAGGGGTTTTATTTGCTTCCCGGCAGTCGCGGACAAGATCCACCCGGGTCCGGCACTAATAATATCTTCTGCGACCGAACAGCTCATAGAGCAATAGGATATCGATCAGATCCCGTAGCAGGCCCCTGCGGCGAAAGCTGCCGCCAAACTGTATGGCCGAGTAGGAATTGCGGCGCGGTCCGCGCTCCGGACACTTGGAGTATTCCACGAGCTCCGGATAAACTTGGCAGACGTCATGGTAAACGCCGTCGCCCATCCGCTCCACCATATCCTGGTTAAGCGGCCAGCCATTGATTTCTACTTGCACGCAGGCCTGGATAATAAAGGGTTGTACCTTATAATAAACTTCCGGATACACGACCCGGCCCTGCCAAGTCTTAGGGCATGGCGGCAACGCTTTCTGGCACGGCGGCATTGCTTTTTGGCGCGGCGGCGCTACCGGGCATGGCGGCGCTACCGGGCATGGCGGCGGTGCCGGGCATGGCGGCGCTACCGGGCATGGCGGCGCTACCGGGCATGGCGGCGGTGCCGGGCATGGCGGCGGTGCCGGGCGTGGCGGCGGCGCCGGGCGTGGCGGCGGCGCTTCCTGGAACGGCTGAGCCGGCGACGCCTGGCGCGGCGGCGACGGCGCTTCCTGATACGGCTGAACCGGTGGCGCCTGGCGCGGCTGAACCGGCGGCGTCTCACGCAGCTGAGCCGGTGACGCCACGGTGGACGGATATGCCGCCAGCCCCGGCCTGGCGGGCGCCGCATAATAATTCCTGTTATTTGGCATAATGCTGTCCCCCTGTTTTTTTATAAACGATTAGTTTATTATATGAAGCAGCGCAGTTTCGGGTCACTCCGGGTCGCCGCGCCTTTCACTGCGGTAAAAAAGGCCCTGCCGTTTTTGCGGTAGGGCCTTTTTCGCATATGAAGTTGCTACGATGCCGCTGAGTGGGGCTTATTTGCTCTCCGGCTTCGGGGCCTCGGCAGCGGCGGGTTCGGCCGGCGCGGCAGGGGCTTCCGCTGCCGCAGGGGCGGCGGGGGGAGCGGCGGCAGCTACCGACGCATGATAATATGCGGTCTGCTGATCAGAAGTCCCGGCCTGGTTTCCATCTTCCCAGCCGACGATCTTAGCGGCCCAGTTGCCGATCAGCGGGATGCGGTAGGCCACGTAGCCGTAGGCTCTGACCATGGCGATGATTTCAAAAACAATGATAATAATGGTGATGATTAAGGCCAGTCGCCTAGCCCATAAATAAACCAAGCCGAGAGCGCCAACTACTACACCGTATCCGCTGGCATAGCTGCCCGCAATGACACCAGCTTTAATCAGCGAAAAAATCAAACCAAGCACGGCGCCTACAGCGCTGAGCAGGATCGCCTGCATGGAATGGAATTTAACAAATTTGCTGTCTTTTTCGATAAAGAATACGACCAGCGGGACAGCCCAGGCAACATATTTGACGACCGGGATCCAGGCGAGAATGATCGGTGCCAGGTAGACGAGGAGTGCCAGCAGATTGGCATCCATATTGCCCAGGGAAGACTTATGGGGTTGCACTTTTACTGCCTTAGCATTCATATGATCTCTCCTTTAATTTTTTGTCGCGACCGCTAACATCAAAAGGCTGGTTCGACCTGCCCGCAAGTAAAAACATTTCCCGACAACCCAAACCAGGGAATATCAGTTTAGCTATGGGAGAAAATAAATATGCGCGCCCCTGCGGAATTGACGCCGGCCGCAGATTCCCTAAATTTCGATCATCCAAGCTTATTTTATCATTTTATACCCCCAGCCGCAATACCCCGGAGCGGCAACAGCCGTTCTGGTCAAATTAGCTATTCCCTTTTTCTTACAAATCAGGTATCATAGTATAGATTTATGCTGCGCCGGCCTGGCAGTATGTGGGTCTAGGCTTTGGCGAATAAGCAATATGGCCGGTCGCGAGCAGCAAACAAGCTGCCAAAATTCCTAAATTCCCCGAAACACTATACGCTGATTTTTTTTAATCATGCCCCAAAGAGAGGATATTCATGACGGCAAAAACAGATATTGAGATAGCACAAGCAGCGCATATGCGGCATATTTGCCGAATCGCCGCCACAGCAGGCATCCCCGAGATGTATCTCGAGCAGTACGGCAGCTATAAGGCAAAGGTCGATCTGCGATTTTTGCAGGATCTCAAGGATCGGCCGGACGGCAAACTGATCCTCGTGACCGCCATAAGCCCCACCCCGGCCGGCGAGGGTAAAACTACGACCTCAATCGGCCTGGTGGACGGGCTGCGCCGCCTGGGCAAAAAGGCTTTGATCACTTTACGCGAACCCAGCCTTGGCCCGATCTTTGGCATGAAGGGCGGCGCCGCGGGCGGCGGCTTTGCCCAGGTCTTGCCGATGGAAGATATCAATCTCCATTTCACCGGCGATTTTCACGCCATCGGCGCCGCAAATAATCTGCTGGCGGCCCTGACTGCCAATCATATTTTTCAAGGCAATGAGCTGGGTCTTGACGTCAACCGCGTCACGATCCGCCGCTGCCTTGATCTTAATGACCGCCAGTTGCGTAATATCGCGGGCGGTCTGGGCGGCCGCGGCAATGGCGTACCCTATGAGGACGGCTTCGATATTACCGCCGCCTCAGAGGTGATGGCCATACTCTGCCTGGCCGCCGATATCCCGGATCTCAAGGCGCGCCTTGGCCGGATGATTGTCGGCTACACCCGCAGCGACCAGCCGGTGACAGCGCATGATCTGCTCGCCGAGGGCGCGATGGCGGCTTTGCTCAGCCATGCCGTGAAGCCCAATCTTGTACAGACGCTGGAGGGCGCCCCGGCATTGATCCACTGCGGCCCCTTCGCCAATATCGCCCATGGCTGCAATTCGCTGATCGCTACCAGGCTGGCCATGAAGCTTGGCGACTATGCAGTTACCGAGGCGGGCTTCGGCGCGGATTTGGGCGCGGAGAAATTCGTCGATATTAAATGCCGCGTCGGCGGATTTGAACCAAGCGCGGTGGTGATCGTAGCCTCGGTGCGCGCCCTTAAGCATCATGGCGGAGCACGCCCCGAGGAACTGAACCGGGAGAACCTGGCTGCGCTGCGGGCCGGCCTGCCTAATTTGCTGCAGCATGTGGAGAATATACGCCAGGTCTTTAATCTGCCCTGCGTGGTGGCTCTCAACCGCTTCCCCACCGATAGCGAGGCCGAGCTGGCCCTGATTGACGAGGAATGCCGCAGCCTGGGCGTCAATATGGCTCTTTCCGAAGTATGGGCCAAAGGCGGCGCGGGCGGCGAGGAATTAGCCGCGCAAGTGATCCGCCTTTGCGAAGAACCAAGCGCCTGCCGCTTTTGCTATGAAGAAAGCGACAGCATCGAGAAAAAAATTACGGCTATCGCCACCAGAATATACCGCGCCGACGGTGTGGAGTTTAGCGAAAGAGCCCAAAAGCAATTGGCATTGCTGAACAAGCTTGGCTATGATAAGCTGCCGATATGCATGGCCAAAACTCAGTACAGCTTCTCCGACGACGCCAAAAAACTAGGCGCGCCGCGCGGCTTTAGCATCACGGTACGCAATTTACGGCTCTCGGCGGGAGCCGGCTTCATCGTCGCCATAA
>JAAYYR010000147.1 GCA_012515255.1 Clostridia bacterium
CCCCGCCAATATCCTGGTGGCCGCGCATACTTTTGACGCCGATAACCGGCCGCTTGATAGCTATCAATATCAGCGACTGCGCTTTTTACACATCAAGCAGGTCAACACCTGGTAAAGGCGGCGCGGGAAGCCTTATACCGCCCCGCTCTGCTCTGCCACACCCTGCCCCGCTCTGCCCCGCTCTGCCACACCCTGCCCCGCTCTGCCCCGCCCTGCCCCGCTCTGCTTTGCGCCGGCTTGCAGCGCCAAAATATCAGGCCCGGCCTTCGTCCTGAAAGCCGGGCTGTTTTATCCGCGGTTAGATTTATGAGCAAGGCGGGGCGCAAAGGCCATTGTCGTCCCTGCCGCGAACAGAGCCTAAACGCGGCCGATGCGCATCCGCGCCATATCATGGCCGCTCGGGTTTTGGAAAATGCGCAAATCAAATTGTGGCAGCACAGCGAGGATATGGTCAAAAATATCGGCCTTGATGCCCTCATATTCTTCCCAGTCCGTAGTATTGGTAAAGCAATAGACCTCGATCGGCAGGCCTGTTTCCCCCGGGTTGAGCTGGCGCACCATCAGAGCCATATCAGGATGCACCCGGGGATAATGGCGCAAATAAGCCGCCACATAATGGCGGAAGGTACCGATATTGGTCAAATGCCGGCCATTGGCCTGGCTGGAAAAATCAATTTTATACTGGGCGTTATGGAGCGCGATATCCCTGGTTTTTGTATCGATATAATCCTGAATATACTGGATTTTGCGATAACGCTCCAGCATTTCCTCATCACAAAAGCGAATGCTGGCCATATCGATATATACAGACCTTTTGATGCGGCGTCCGCCCGCCTCCAGCATGGGCCGCCAGTTCTTGAAAGACTCGGAAACCAGGGCATAAGTGGGAACCGTGGTAATGGTTTTATCCCAATTTTGCACTTTGACGGTATGCAAAGCAATCTCGACCACCGCGCCGTCAGCGCCATGCTTGGGGATTTCGATCCAATCCCCCAGCCGCACCATATCATTCTCGGTTAGCTGAATGCCGGCGACAAAGCCAAGGATGGTGTTTTGAAAAATGAGCAAAATCACCGCGGTGGCAGCGCCGATGCCGCCCAGCAAAATCAAGGGCGAACGGTCGACGAGGACGCTGATAATCACGACAATGCCGACGATGAGGGTGATGATTTTCACCACCTGTAAATAGCCTCTGATCGGCCTGGTTTTGGACACATTGTATTGCTTATAAATATCGCCGATCGCGTCCAGCATACGATTGAGCGCCAGGATTAACACAAAAACGATGATGCCGGCCGCGACGCGGCGCACCCAATCCTCGGCCGTGGTAAAGGCCGGTGTAAAGGCCGGGGCAAAAGCATAAATAATCAAAGCGGGTATAAGCAGGATTAGCCGCTCGAAGACTTTATTGTGCAGCAAAATATCATCCCATTGCGCCCTGCTTCTTTTGATGACCGCCCGGATGATGGGCAAAAGCAGCAATTTGGCAAGATAATAGATCAGGATGCTGAATAGAACTACAGACAGCGCCAAAATAATACCGGCGGCGGGTAAAGCGATATCCGCGGCCAAGCCATGCGCCAGCAAAAAACTCTTGATCCATGCCAACAATTGCGCTCCACTCCTTTATGCCAAACAAATTCGACCGCTACCCGCCCTGTCATACAGCCACGGCGGCAGACCGCGCGGACAAAACCTGTTCTTCCGCCTCCGGCCGGGCGCGCCTCATTTCCTGCCATTCCTTTGCTCTGCTTATAATCTTTTTATGCATAAACAACGATAATCCTTTTTTACCGCCCTATGCGGCGGCAGATGATCAAGCCGCGCGGAACAAAAAACCCCGCCTTTTGAGACGGGATTGTGTCGCGCGCGGGCCGGTTTATGGCGGATAAGCCGCCTTAACCAGCCGCATCCTGTTGCGGCTGGGAGAAAATTTCTAAGCTGCGCTTGAGTATGCCCTGCATATGGGCAATGGCGATGCCGTAATTAGTAATAGCTACGCCCTGGTCAAGGGCGCATTGGCGGCGGTAGTCAACCTCGCGGTCATTAAGCATGCAGCCGCCGCAATGGATGATCAGCCGGTATTTTTGCAATTCCTCGGGAAAGCCGCCGCCCGAGGCGAACTCAAAACGCGGCTGCTTACCCGTATGCCGTCTGATCCAGCCGGGCAGCTTCACCGTACCGATATCGTCGCATTGGCGGTGATGGGTGCAGCCTTCGGCGATCAGCACAGTATCTTTATCACCGAGGCTGTCCAGCATTACCGCGCCCCGTACCGCCGAATCCAGCAGCCCTTTATAGCGGGCGAAAAGGATGGAAAAAGAAGTTAGCGGGATCTGCGGCGGCACATCCGCCGCCACCCGGGCAAAAACCTGGCTATCGGTGATCACCAGCCGCGGCTTTTGAGCCAGACAGGCCAAAGCCGCCGGTAGTTGAAACTCCTTGGTGACGAGGGCAATAGCGTCCGACTCCAGGATATCGCGGATCGTCTGCTGCTGCGGCAGAATCAAGCGGCCCTTGGGCGCGGCGGCGTCAAGCGGCGTCACCAGCAGCACCAAATCTTCAGCCTGCAGCAAATCGCCGACGATACGGCGCGCCGGGGCCGCAACAGCCGCGAGCGCGGCAATTTGCTCCTTGAGCCGCCCGATATTAATATTGCGCGCGGCGCTGACATAAATCTCCCGCTCGCCGGGCATGGGCAGCCGCTCCGGCACATCACATTTATTATAGGCCACGATATAGGGGATATCCTTTTGCTCAAAGAGCCGAAGCAATTCCTCATCTTCTATTCCCCTGCCCGCCGCCGCGTCCACGACCAGTACGGCCACATCTGTCTTGTTCAGCGCCTGCCTGGCCTTTTGCACCCGCAGCCGCCCCAGCTCGCCCGCATCGTCAATACCCGGCGTGTCGATGAGCAGCACCGGCCCGAGCGGCGGCAATTCCATGGCCTTGGTAACCGGGTCTGTAGTCGTGCCGGCGATCTCCGAAACAACGGCCACATCCTGCCCTGTCAAGGCATTGATCAGGCTCGATTTACCGGCATTGCGTTTGCCGAAAATGCCGATATGCACCCGGTTGGCGTTTGGCGTTTGATTCAGTTCCATAACTCCCTCCTACAGGCGGAAATCGCGCTGGCCGCCCTCGATATTGACCAGATTACGCCGCACGAGCTCTTGGACTTTGTCGCGGGGAATATTATTGATCTCCGAGCGGATCAGCGCCTCGCCGATCCGCCGTGTATCGGGCGCGGCATAGTCGAGCAAATATTCCTTTAAGGTCATCAGGGCATTGGGCAGGCAGCAATTTTGGATCTGGCCGCTTTTGCACAGGCTCATAAAGCGGTCGCCGGTGCGCCCCTCGCGGTAGCAGGCAGTGCAGAAGCTGGGGATATAGCCCAAGTCCATCAGCCAGCGCACAACCTCGTCCAAAGTGCGCCGGTCGCTGACATCGAATTGCTCGGAGCTTTCATCTTCCGGCTCCGGCTCATAATAGCCGCCGACGCTGGTGCGCGAGCCGCCGCTGATCTGCGAGATGCCCAGATGCAGCACTTTCTCGCGACAGGCCTTGCTTTCGCGTGTCGATACAATCATCCCCGTATAAGGCACGGCGATACGGATGCAGGCCACGATCTTGGCAAAGACATCGTCGCTGATACCGTTTTCGAATACGCCGGGGTCAATGTCATCTGCTTTGCGGATGCGCGGCACGCTGATGGTATGCGGCCCCACGCC
>JAAYYR010000148.1 GCA_012515255.1 Clostridia bacterium
TGATTGCCGAGATCACAGCGGTATACCAGCCAAGGTAAATGAGGATGAACGACGTGGATATACCCGGCACCACAGTGCCAAAAGCGATCACTGCGCCGGCGACCATCGCCTGTAGCGGCGCCAGCGTCAGCGGCGCCGCGTCTAAGGGCTGCCCCGTCTGCCCCAGCCATAGCAGCCCGGTGGCGAGAACAGCGCCGCCGGCGGCCGCGAGCAGATAGCGGTGGTAATAGCCGCCCTCATTGGCCTCATGCACAAAGGCCGGCAGCCCGCCGCATATCATGCCGATAAACAAAAAAAGCAGCGGCGCCAGCCAAAGGGCGATTATCCGCTCCAAAACCATGCCCCCCAGCAGCAATCCCGCGCCGATGCCGAGCGCCAGGGGTAAAAGAAAAGCCGCCTCACGCCGCGGCTGATGGGTAAAATTAGCGAGGGCGTCCAGCATGGGGCGGTAAAGGCCAAAAGAAACTGCCAGCACCGCGCCGCTAACCCCGGGCAGGATGCCGCCCAGGCCGATCGCGGCTCCCGCCAGCAGCCTCTTGGTAAAACCGAGGCTTTTTTTTGTCTCGCCGCCCATTGTTATCCCCCTTTTATTTTGCCCGGCTTATGATAATAAGCTATCCTCAAAGCTGCGGATATTGACCCTGGTGCCGATAACGACAATGATATCATTGGCGGAGAGGATCAGCTTGGGGCCGATATCGATGCTGATCTCCCCATTTTGCTTGACGGCGATAATATTCAAGCCGTAGCGCTTGCGCAGATTCAAGTCCAGCACGCTTTTGCTGTTAAAGCGCTCCGGCAGACGGATCTCGCTGATATCCACTTCATCGCTTAAAGATATATATTCCATTAAGGCCGGCGCCATGAGTCGGTTAGCCAGGCGCACGCCCATATCACGCTCGGGATAAACCACCTCGGCGCCGATCTTCTCCAAAACGCAGCCCTGCTCCGCATTGGTGGCCTTGCTGATCACCCTTTTCACGCCCAGTTGCAGCACAATCAATGTAGTGAGGATGCTCACGTCCACCTTGGCGCCGATGCACACCACCACAACGTCGCAATTTTGGATACCGACGGATTGTAAATTTTCTTGATTGAGCGCGCCCACGATAAAGGCGTTCTCAGTAAAAGCGGAAGCCCGCCTGACTAAAGCCTCGTCCTTGTCGACCACGAGAATCTCCTTATCGGCGCCGGCCAAGGTCTCCGCCAGGGCAAAGCCAAACCGCCCCAAACCGATAATGCCGTATAATTCCGATGATTGACGTTTTTTCATCCTGCTCTCCTTTTCCGGCTTTTAGCCGATACTGACCGATTCCTCGGCATAAGCTACGTCTACCTGAGATTTCTCCAGCCACATCGTGGCCATCGTCAGCAGGCCGAGCCTGCCGATAAACATAGTAACAATAAGAATAATTTTAGCGAGCGCGCTTAGCTCGGGCGTAATGCCGGTAGATAAACCCACGGTAGCGGCCGCTGATACCGCCTCGAATAAGAGCGGCATGAAATCATGCTGCGGCTGGGCCAGGCAGAGCAAAATCGCCGAGCCGATAATCACGGCTATGCCCAGAACCGCCGCCACTAAAGCTCTGCGCGATAAATCCTGGGGCAGGCTGCGGTGAAAGGCTTGGATGCGTTTACCGCTGATTGTGGCGGAGATAGTGCGGATCAGCACAAAGAAAGTAGTGGTTTTGATGCCGCCGGCAGTAGAACCGGGAGAGCCGCCGATAAACATCAGCGTCATTAAAATCAATAAGGCGGCGCTGCCCAGGCCTGCCGTGGGAAAAGTGGCAAAACCGGAAGTGCGGGAGGCGGCGCTGACAAAAAAAGCCGTAAGCCAGCTAATATTCCCCGTGGCTTTCAGCAGCAGCGTACCCAAAAGCAGAATGCCGCCGCTCGTCGCTAAAACAACCTTGCTATGCAGGCTGAAGCGGCGAAACCTGCGTTTGGTCACCATATCATGGATAACGAAAAACCCCAGGCTGCCGGCAATGGTTAAGACGCATGTCATCAGCAGCAGCAAAGCATTGTTCTGATAAAACAGCAGGCCGTCACCGGGCAAAATATCAAAACCGGCATTATTAAACGCGGATATAGAATGAAAAGCGCTTATGCCCAGCGCCTGGGGCAGCGGATAGTCGCGGGCAAAAACAATCAGGCCGATCAAGATGCCGACCGCCTCAAAAATCAGCGTCATAATCAGCACTGAGCGCACCAGGCCAAGAACGCCGCGGAAATGGGGATAATTCAA
>JAAYYR010000149.1 GCA_012515255.1 Clostridia bacterium
AGATCCGCGAGAAAGTGGGCATTGTCTTCGGCAATCCCGAAACAACCTCCGGCGGCCGGGCGCTGAAATTTTATTCCTCAGTACGGGTGGAGGTGCGCCGCGGCGAGACGATCAAGAACGGCACGGAGATGATCGGCTGCCGCACCAAAGCCAAAATCGTCAAGAATAAAGTAGCTCCGCCCTTTAAGCAGGCGGAATTCGATATTATGTATGGCCGAGGCATTTCGGCTACCGGCAATATCCTTGATTTGGCGGCCGAGATGAAAATTATCGATAAGGCCGGCTCCTGGTTTAGCTATCAGGGCGAGCGAATCGGCCAGGGGCGCGAGAACGCCAAGGATTATTTGGAGAATAACCCGGAGATGATGCTGGAGATCGAAAAACAGGTGCGGGACAAAGCCTTCGCTACCGCTTCCGGCGAAGGAGAAAAAGCCGATGGCCTGGCGCAAAGCAAAGAATGATTTGGCCGGAGCCGCGGAGCGGGTATTATCCGCGGCTTTGCAATATTTGGCGCGGCGCGATTATACAATAGCCGAGCTGCGCGGCAAGTTGCTCGATCGCGGCGCGGATGCTGAGCGGGTGAGCGAGGTCATCGCCAGGCTGCGGCGGGAGCGGTATCTGGACGACGCGCGCTATGCCTTGGCTTATACCCGCGACCGCCGCGAATTCCGGCCTTGCGGCGCGTCCGCGATCCGCCATGAGCTGGCAAGGCGCGGCGTGGCGGCGGAGCTGATCGACGCTGCGCTTAGCGCGGAGTACGGCGAGGATGAGCAGCGGCTGGCGCTGCGGCGGCTGCTGGAGAAAGAGCCGCCAACCGCTCCGGCCGGCCAAATGGGGCCTGATGATGCTCAGGCGCGACGCAAAGCGCGCGAGCGCCAGTACCGCCGTTTATTGGCCAAGGGGTTTCCGCAGGCGATGATACTCGGCGAAATGCGCCGTATCGATGACGCTGTTGCTGAGGCGGAAAAAATATATTGACACAGACCAGGAAAAATAATATGATTGTTATGATAAGGTATGGTTTGAATCTATGCTGAAATAGTTCAGTCAATAGATGATGCTTATCTTTATATATATATATTTTATGTGCATATTGCTGTTTAGCCTGATATAGATATATATATATTTTGTATAGCGATTTATCCCCGCGGGGATAAACAGGTCATCTATATATTCAAAACCGAGCCTTTTGCTCGGTTTTTTTAATTAAAATGTTAATTGTACGCTTAATCGACAAAATGAGAGAGGATGAAGAAAAAGATGCCGTCATTTGCACAGATATTGATTTACCTGGCATTTTTAGTCGCCGGTATCCTAACCGGCTATCTGGTACGCAAAAAATTGGCTGAGGCCAGAATCAAATCCGCTGAGGAAGCAGCGGCGAAAATTTTAATCGACGCCAAAAAAGAAAGCGAGACCCGAAAAAAAGAAGCCTTATTAGAAGCCAAAGAAGAAATCCACCGGCTGCGTTCCGAGGCCGACCGGGATAACAAGGAACGCCGCAACGAAATTAAACATCAGGAAAACCGTTTGCAGAAAAAAGAGGAGGATATCGACCGCAAGCTCGAAGGGATTGAAAGAAAAGAAGAAAATATCCGCCGCCGGGAAACCGAGGTAGAAGAAAAATTAGCCAATGTAGAAAAATTAAAGCAACAAAAACTGGAGGAGTTGGAAAAAGTTTCAGGCATGACAGTCGCCGAAGCCAAACAGATCCTGCTTTCCAACATCGAGGAGGAAATCAGGCATGAGTCGGCGATTTTGATCCGCGATATCGAAAGCGCCGCCCGTGACGAGGGCGAGAAACGGGCCAGGGAAATCGTGGCCTCCGCCATCCAGCGCGTGGCCGCGGATCATGCCTCGGAAACCACGGTTTCTGTTGTCGCCCTGCCCAATGAGGAAATGAAGGGCCGCATCATCGGCCGCGAGGGCCGTAATATCCGCACCTTGGAAACGCTGACCGGCGTCGATTTAATCATCGACGATACGCCGGAGGCGGTGATTTTATCCGGCTTTGATCCTGTGCGGCGCGAGATCGCCCGCAATGCCTTGGAAAAACTGATCCTGGACGGCCGCATCCAACCCGGCCGCATTGAGGAAATGGTCGAGAAATCGCGTAAAGAGGTGGAGCAGCGTATTTGGGACGAGGGCGAGCAGGCTACATTCGACACCAATGTTCATGGCCTACACAGCGAGCTGATCAAGCTGCTCGGCCGCCTCAAATTCCGCACCAGCTATGGCCAAAACGTCTTAAAGCACAGCATTGAGGTTGCGCATCTGGCCGGCGTAATGGCGGCGGAGCTTGGCGCGGATATTACGCTTGCCAAGCGCGCCGGCCTGCTACATGATATCGGCAAGGCCATCGACCATGAGGTGGAAGGCTCTCATACCATGATCGGCGCTGATATCGCCCGCAAATATAAAGAAAGCCCGGAAGTGGTGCATGCCATCATGGCGCATCATGGCGATGTGGAAATCGGCTCCCTGGAGGCCGCTCTTGTTCAGGCGGCCGATACTGTTTCCGCCGCCCGCCCAGGCGCCAGACGGGAGACTCTGGAATATTATATCAAGAGGCTGCAAAAACTGGAGGAGATCGCCGACAGCTTCGATGGCGTGGAAAAATCTTTTGCCATCCAGGCCGGCCGCGAGGTCAGGATTATCGTGCAGCCGGATAAGATCGACGATCTGCTGGCGATTCGCACGGCGCGGGATATCTCCAAGCGTATCGAATCGGAGCTGGAATATCCGGGCCAGATCAAAGTGGTGGTGATTCGGGAGACTCGCGCTATCGAATACGCCAAGTAATCAGCGAAGCCTAAGGCTGCCTGCGCGGGACAGATCATCCCGCCGGGCGGCCTTTAATCATTTGCGGGCGCAAGAGGGCGCAGGAGGTAAGCATGCGTATTTTATTTATCGGCGATATCGTCGGCCGGCCGGGAAGGAAAATGGTCTTTGAAAATCTGCCGCGGCTGATCGAGGAAAAGGCGATTGATTTCACCATTGCCAATGGCGAGAATACGTCGGGCGGCTTCGGCCTGACTCAGCGCAATTTTAGCGAATTGGTCGACTGCGGCGTCGACGCCTTTACCATGGGCAATCATATCTGGGATAATAAAGATATATATAATTATATCGACGAAGAAATACGCCTGGTGCGCCCGGCCAATTATCCCGCGAGCGACCCGGGGCGCTGTTTTCAGGAATTTACTGTCCAGGGCGAGCGCTTGATCATCACCAATATCGTGGGCAGCATCTATATGACGCCGGCCTATGATAACCCTTTTCAGGCGATCGACGCCCTGCTTAAACAGTTGCCCTGTCGCGACGAAGCAGCTATTTTTGTCGATTTTCACGCCGAGGCCACCTCGGAGAAGATGGCTATGGGCTGGTTTCTCGACGGCCGCGTTTCCGCGCTCGTCGGCACGCATACTCATATCCAGACCAATGACGCTCGTATCCTGCCCCGCGGCACCGGTTATCTGACTGACGCCGGCATGACCGGCCCCCGCGATTCAGTACTGGGCGTGGATAAGGATATCATCGTCAACCGTTTTCTCACCGGCTTCAGCTCCCGCTTTGAGCCTGCCCGCGGCGATATCCAGATGAACGGCGTCATTTTCGATATTGGCTCAGATCACCGGGTCGGCGCTATGGAACTGCTTAATTTTTGGCAACCCTCTCTGTGATGTCCGGGATTTAGAGTAGACTTAACCTGTTTTCGCCGTAACGGATAGCCCATATGCCGACCGCCAAGGCTGATTTCGCCTTTCGGGATGGAGCGTCCGGCGCAGTTGGACTGTCTGAAAAGGAGGATGCTTATGCCGAGGGTTTTGCGTGCGGACTGCCATGCGGACACAGCCCTGTGGTTGTTGGAGCAGCCCAGCCTTGTGGAGCTGTCTGGCTCGCATCAGGATTATCGCCGGATCAGCGAGTATCTTGATTTGGCGTTTTTGGCGATCTTTTTAGATGAGGCCGAGTATGAGCATGAGCTGCCGCGGCTGTTTGCGCGGCTGCTGCTGATGCTGAAAGCGGATATCGCGGCTCATGCCGACCTCGTGGAGCCGCTTTTATGGCGCGAGCAGCTAGAGCAAAGCGGCGCTGATCTGCCTAAATTGCTGCTGCTTGGTGCGGAAGGGGCTTCCTGCCTGGGCGCTGACTGCCAGCATCTGGAAACATATTTTCAGGCGGGGCTGCGCTTTATCGGACTTACCTGGAATTATGCCAACGCCTATGCCGGCGGCTGCGGCGGCGCCGGCGGCCTGACCGAGGCCGGGCGGCGGCTCGTCGATCTATGCAATGCCAAAGGCTTGCTTCTTGACGGCGCGCATCTTAATGAGGCCAGCTTCTGGGATCTGGCGGAGCTGCGCCAATATCCTTTTATTGTTTCGCATACATGCTGCGCCGCGCTGCAGCCGCATCGCCGTAATCTCGATGATAGCCAGATGCTGGCGCTTGCCGAGCTGGACGGTGTGATGGGCATCACGTTTGTGCCGGATTTCCTGGGAGCTGCAGGAGATTTGCGCCGCCTTTGCGAACATATTGAGTACGCCGTGGCGCTGATCGGCAGTTGCCATGTGGCGCTGGGCAGCGATTTTGACGGCTGCGAACCGCATGCCGAGCTCTCGGGCGTGCAGACGCTGCCGCGGGTTTATACCGAGCTATGCCGCCGGGGCATGAATGCGGCGGATGTGGATAATGTGATGGGTAATAGCGTGGTCCGCCTGCTGGCGCGGGTATTGCCCAGCCGCGCCCGGCTGGACTGAGCGCAAGCCGCTTCTCAAGGATAAAGGACAGTGATTTATGGCCGGCTTTGATCTGCATATTCATTCTACCGCATCGGACGGCGCAACAGCGCCGGCCGATTTGGTGGTTCTGGCTAAGGAGCAGGATTTGCTGGGCATCGCCATCACGGACCATGATACCACTTATGGCATTGCCGCGGCGGCGCAAAAAGCCGCCGAGCTTGATTTCCCCCTGATCGCCGGTATTGAGTTGTCGGCGGAGCAAAACGACAAGGATGTGCATATACTCGGCTACTGGCTGGATACGGAGAAGATCGAGTCAGACCCCAAGCTACGGGAAATGCATCAGTCGCGCTTCCGCCGCTGCCGCGAGATCGTTTCCCGGCTTAGCCGTTTGGGGATGGAGCTGGATGCGGAGCAGATTATCGCCATGTCGGGCGAGCATGGCACTCCAGGGCGGCCGCATATCGCCATGGCGCTGGTGCAGGCCGGCTATTGCGCCAATATCAAGGATGCCTTCAACAAATGGCTGGGCCGGGGCATGCCGGGCTATGTGGCGCGGCATAAGCTGGAGCCGCTGCAGGCGATTGAGATCATCCTGCGCGCCCAGGGCGTGCCGGTGCTGGCGCATCCGGGTCTTGGCGTGCCGGACGGCATTATCCCGCGCCTTGTTAAAGCGGGACTGGGCGGTATCGAGGTCTATCACCCGGATCATAATCCGATGACAGAGCGCCGCTATCTGCAGTTGGCGCATAAATTCCGCCTGGCCGCGACCGGCGGCTCGGATTTTCATGTGCAGGGCATCCGCAGCCTTGGCTGCCGCGTCACCACGGTGCGGCAAATGGCCAAACTGGCCGCTAAGCGCGAAGAACTGCTCGGTCGCTGCGGCCCGCAATAATAATATCCGCTGCGTTTTCATATAATATCCCTGGGGAAGAGTACTCTTTCAGGAGGGATAGCATGGAAAAGGATATCGAGCGGATGTATCAGGAAAAAATCAAAAGGCTGGAGGAGGATGTCTCCGGTCTGCGCATGAGCCGACGCATTATGATGACCTTGCTGGAGCAAACCCAGCTTAGCAATAAAGCCGAACAAGAGCGGCTGCTGCACGAAAATCAACGTCTTAACCGGCAGGTATCCACCTATGCCAAACAGCTATGGCAAATGAAGACCCGCGTCGCCATGCGAGAGGAATGAAGGCAGTACATGAAGCTGTTTTTGCTCTTGATCGATAAATTTACCTATCTTCCCATACCCAAGAAGCTGGCGGCGGATAGCGACCAATTGCCAAGGGCGCTGCGCCTTCTGCCTTTATTGGGTCTTTTTTGCGGCGGCATCATTTACGGCGTCTCCCGTTTGCTGCTGGTAATGCCGCCTTCGGGCGCCGCGGCCACTTTGCTCGGCGTCCATATCCTTCTTGGCGGCGCGACGCTGCTGCGCGATTTGATCAGCGTGGCCGACGGCATTGCCGTGGGACCGATTTTTATGCCGCGGCCGCATGCCCCAGCCAACGGGGAGGCCAATGAAGCCAATTCCCGGGAAGTGCTGGAAAAGCAGCGCCGCTTCAATGCCGGACGCGCCGGGCTGGTCTGGGGTATGGCCTGGCTGCTCGGGCTGTATTTCCTCTACTACTGGTATTTTAGCTTCTCTATGATCAACAGCTTTGCAGTGCTGGCGGCGCCGGTAGTGGGCCGCTGGCTGATGTGTTGGACAATCTTTTATTTTTATGCCGCGCCGCCGGCCTGGCTACACCGTAATTTTAGCCGCCATGATTTAATCGTCTGCTCTGCGCTGGCCCTGCTTTCCGTTTTGCCCTTCAGCAGCCCGGTGCTGTATATTTCCGTCCTAGTCGCTTTCCTGGGCGTGTATATTTTCGCCACTTTTCGCCAGCGGTCGGCAGGCGCATTGGACGACGCCTGCTATGGTACGGCGGCTGCCTGGGCGGAGATTCTTTTCCTTTTGGGCTGGCTGACATTTTATCGCTTTTTATAGACGTAAAGCACTAAATATGGTATAATAGGCGTATGCAGGCTCGAAGATTTAGCGGCTGCTGCTGACGCGCCCTTGACAAAAGCCATGCTTTTGCCCGCTGCTTGGGGATACCGGTACTTATAAATAAAATTGATGCTATCGTCGGCTTGGGTGGGAAGATGAATAAAAAAACAAGGGCTAAGCGAGCGCCACGCCGCCGCGGCTGCCTATCCCCGCTGATCCTGCTAATCGTGGCGGGGATCAGCGTATTTGCGGTCTATCTGTGGCTGGGCGGTTTCGGTTTGGTGCCGGACAGGGGACAAGCCCTCGCCGCCGGGGAAACCGCGTCCGCGCATAAGCTGAACATCCTTCTGGTCGGCTCGGATAAGAACGAGGGCCTGGTGGACGGCATCCGCGCCGACACCATTATCGTCGCCTCTGTTGACACCAGGGCAAAGACGCTGTTTCTGCTCTCGGTGCCGCGCGATACTTATGTGGCGATACCGGGATATGGCGAAGATAAGATCAATGCAGCCTATGCCTACGGCGGCATTGATTTGCTGCGGCAAACAGTCGGCGCTTTTTTGCATATCCCTATCGATTACTACGCTCTGCTCGATTTTTCCGGCTTTGAAGAGCTGATAGACGCCTTGGGCGGCGTGGAGATCGACGTTGATAAAAGAATGTATTATCAGACCTATGACGCCCTGATCGATATCGAGGCCGGACTGCAAACGCTAAACGGGGAGCAGGCGCTGCAATATGTGCGCTTTCGCTCCGATACCCTCGGCGATATCAAGCGCGTATCCCGACAGCAGATATTGCTCAAAGCCGTCTTCGATACATTTACGGAGCGCGGGCTGGTCAAGCTGCCCCAGACGCTGATTGCGGCGCGGGGCGCGCTCGAAACCGATATCAGCCTGGCAAAATTATTGCGTTTGGCTTTGCTGCTGCATCAATTGGCGCCTGAATCCCTGGAAAGCGCCACCCTGGATGGGGATTTCCTCACTTTGAACGGCATCAGCTATTGGCGGGCGGACGAACAGGCGCAAAAAGCGATGGTAGCCACCCGCTTTGGAGAGGACGGCGATGGTTAAGGCGAAAAAACAGACTGATGCCTTGCCGCCGCCCGGCGGCGAGGATAATCAGCGCCGGGAGAAAGCGGCTTTTACACATAGCGGTCACCGCCAGCGGCTGAAAGACGCGGCGCTTGCCACCAATTTGGTTGGCATGTCTTCTTATCAGGTGCTGGAGCTGCTGCTCTATTATGCCATGCCTTATCGCGACACTAATGAACTGGCTCATGCGCTTATCGATCATTTCGGCTCTCTGGCGGCGGTAATGGACGCTAATTACCAAAGCCTGCTGGAGGTCAAGGGCATCGGTCCGCATGCGGCGACGCTGCTGACGCTGCTGCCGGCCCTGTTCCGGCGTTATCAGCAGGATTTAGCCGCGGAAAAAGCCGTATTGCTCAATCGTGAGCAGACCATAGCCTATATCCGTAATTTGTTCATCGGCAAATCTTATGAGGAGTTTTATATGATTTGCCTGAGCGGCCAATACCGGGTGCTGCAGCCGGTGATGCTCAACCAGGGCAGCCTCTCTGAGGTTACGGTATATCCCCGCATCGCGGTAGAGGTGGCGCTGCGGCATAAGGCCAAATATGTGATCCTGGCCCATAATCATCCGGGCGGCAGCATACAGCCTTCGGCTGATGATGTAAGACTGACGGAGAAAATAACCGGCGTGCTCGCGGAGCTGTCGATCCGGGTGCTCGATCATCTGGTGATCAGCGGCGAGTTTTATTTTAGCTTTAGCGAAAAAGGTCTCTTGCCGCGTTACTAAGGCCCAGCCCGGGCAGGGGTTTTGCCCCGCTGGGGCCGGAGCGGCCTGTTGCGACCGCCGCCCGCGCAATTTTTAATCATGGAGAATCCCCTATGGCATTTGTGCATTTGCATAATCATACTGAATATAGCCTGCTGGACGGCGCGGCCCGCATAAACGACCTTGTCGCCAAGGCCGCGGACTTGGGCATGCCGGCGCTCGCTATCACTGACCATGGCGTGATGTACGGCGCCATCAGCTTTTATGAGCAATGCAAAAAAGCCGGCATTAAGCCGATCATCGGCTGCGAGGTTTATGTCTGCAATGACCGCAAATCGCGCACCGGCCGCAGGGGCGACAGCGCCTGCCATCTTGTGCTGCTGGCCAAGAATGAGCAGGGCTATAAAAACCTCTGCGAGCTCGTGTCTTTCGGCTTTTTGGAAGGCTTTTACTATAAGCCGCGGGTCGATCATGAGCTGCTGCGCCAATACCATGAAGGCCTGATCTGTCTGTCGGCCTGCATCGCGGGCGAGCTGCCGGAGCTGCTGCTTTCCGGCGATTATCAGGGCGCTAAGGCTAAGGCCGCCGAGTACCGGGAGATTTTCGGCGACGATTACTATATCGAGCTGCAAAACCATGGCCTGAACGAGGAATTGCATATCAATCCGCAATTGCTGCAGATAGCGTCTGAGCTGGGAATTGAGCCGGTGGCTACTAATGACCTGCATTATGTCTCGGCCGCGGACGCCGATATGCATGATATTCTGCTGTGCATCCAAACCGGCAAAATCCGCAGCGATGAAAAGCGGATGCGTTTTCCCAATAAACAATTCTACCTCAAGACAGAGGAGGAGATGGCCGCCCTTTTTCCCGATTGCCCACAGGCGCTGGCCAATACGCTGAAGATCGCCGAGCAATGCAATGTCGAGTTTGAATTCGGCCGGCTCTTCATGCCGCATTATCAGGTGCCGGAGGGCCATACCATGAGCAGCTATCTGCGCATACTCTGCGAGGAAGGGCTGGCCTGCCGCTATCAGCCGGTGACACCGGACATTAAAGCGCGCCTTGATTATGAGCTGGAAATCATCGAGCGCACCGATTTTCCCGGCTATTTCCTTATCGTCTGGGATTTGATCAAATACGCTCGCGAGGCCGGCATCTCCGTGGGGCCGGGGCGCGGTTCCGCCGCCGGCAGCATCGTCGCCTACAGCCTGGGCATCACCGATATCGATCCGCTGAAATACGATTTGCTGTTTGAGCGCTTTCTTAATCCGGAGCGGGTAACGCCGCCGGATATCGATACCGATATTTCCGATGTGCGCCGCGGCGAGGTCGTGGAATACCTGGTGCAAAAATACGGCAAAGACCATGTGTCGCAGATCGTCACTTTTAATTTCATGCTGGCCAAGGGAGCTGTGCGCGCCGTGGGCCGGGTACTGGATCTGCCGTATTCCGAAGTCGACCGCCTGATCAAGATGGTGCCGGACGACCTCAAGATTAAAAGTATCCGCGAGGCGATTGAGGTCTGCCCCGAACTGCGGGAAATCTATGATAATGAGCATTGGGCCAGGGAATTGCTTGATATCGCCGATAAAATCCAGGGTATGCCCTCGCATTGCGGCAAGCATGCGGCGGGACTCGCCATCTCGCAAAACGAGCTGATCAGCTATATGCCGGTGCAAAAGGACAGCAAGGACGGCAGCATTACCACCCAGTACGCCAAGGAGCAGGTAGAAGCCTGCGGATTGGTAAAAATGGATTTGCTGGGGCTGCGCACCCTTTCTTTGATCGACGACGCCTTGGAGAATATCCGCCTTAGCTATGGTCTTGATATCGATATCGGTACGATTCCGCTTGACGACGCGGCAACATATGCCATGCTCGGCGAAGGCGACGCCATAGCAGTGTTTCAGCTCGAATCCGAGGGTATGCGCAAGATTCTGCGCAGCCTCAAACCGGAGCGCTTTGAGGATATCATCGCCCTGGTGGCCTTGTATAGGCCGGGGCCGCTCGGCAGTGGCATGGTGGATGATTTTATCAAAGGCAAGCATGGCACGAAAAAAGTCAGGTATATGCATCCGATGCTTGAGGATATCCTCAAGGAAACATATGGCGTGATTCTCTATCAGGAGCAGGTGATGCAGATTGCGCAGGCTTTGGGCGGCTTTTCGCTTGGCGCCGCCGATATGCTGCGCCGCGCCATGGGTAAGAAAAAACCGGAAGTGATCGAGAAAGCCAAGGGCGATTTTATCAGCGGCTGTGTGGATCTTGGCGTCAATGCCAAGATCGCTGATGAAGTGTTTGAGTTGCTCAAATACTTCTGCGGTTATGGCTTCAATAAGAGCCATAGCGCCGCTTATGCCCTGGTCACTTACCGCACCGCCTGGCTGAAAGCCAATTATCCGCCGGAATTCATGGCCGCCATGCTGACCTCTGTGATGGGCGAGTCGGACAAGATCCCCAAATATATTGAAAACTGCCGCGAGCGGGGTATCCAAATCCTGCCGCCTGATATCAATGAGAGCGGCGAAAAATTCAATGTGGTGGGCGGCAATATCCGCTATGCCATGGCCGCGGTGAAAAACGTAGGTCGGGAAGCGGTGCGTCAAATCGTGGAGGAGCGGGAGAAAAACGGCAGGTTCGGCGGCATGTGCGAGCTATGCGAGCGGGTGCAGCTCAATAAGAAAATGCTGGAGAGCCTGATCAAATGCGGCGCCCTGGACAGCTTTGGCCACAGCCGCGCCGCGCTTCTTGCCGCTATGGATCGGGCGCTGGATATCTCACGCCGCCTGGCTTGCGATAAAGACGCCGAGCAGCTTTCCTTCTTCGATTTTGGCTTTGACGCCGCCCAAAGCAAGCCG
>JAAYYR010000150.1 GCA_012515255.1 Clostridia bacterium
GATATAGCTTTGACCGCCGCGGGAAAGCGCCGCGCCGCGCACATAATCAAGCTGCCCGCCTGTGCAGCTATATTGGCGAAAGCCCAGTGATTCGGAGCAGACCTGGCCGGTCAGGTCAGCCATAAGGCAGGCATTGATGGAAACAAAATGATCATGGCCGCCGATACAATAGGGATTATTGACCTCGTAAATGGGCGCAAAATCCACCGGCCCGTCTTCCGCGTAATCATACAGCTCGCGGCGGCCCAGGGCGAAGCCGGCGAGCATCCTGCCTGTGACGACGCCTTTTTGCGCCAGATAGGCCAGGGAATCCGTGAGCATCTCCGTATGGACATGCAGGTCTTTTTTATCGGCAAGGCCATAGGCCACGGCATTGGCAAGGCCGCCGATGCCCACCTGAATACAAGAGCCGTCCTTGACCCGCGGCACGATATATGCGGCGACCTGCCGCTCGGCATCGCTGATCCCGGACTGTACAAGCTCCGGCAGCTCGCTATCGGCCTCACAGATGCAATCCACCTCGCTGACATGGATTTTATGGGCCTTGCCTTTGACCCGCGGCTGCCTCCGGTTGACCTGGACGATCCTGCGTTCGGCCAGCTCGGCTGCTTTGGAGTTTAGAAAAACGCCGAAAGGCCCGTAATAGAGATAACCATCCGCATCCGGCGGCGAAACATCGGCCAGTAGTACCTGAGGCGCGAAAGCTTCAAGCGCCTGTTCGATTTTGCAAAATTGCAGGGAGATGATATCGACATTGCCCTTTGAGAAATATTCCCTTTCGCAGCCGCCGAAGAAAAATGTATGATAATTGATTTTGCCGCGATAGACGGGCGAAGTGAGAAAACGGTATGGCGACAAAGCAAGCCAGCTTAGCACCTCGACGCCCTCTAATTGGTCCGCCCGCGCCGACAGCGCCTCCACGAGGCCGGTTGGCTCGGCGCCGGTCGGCGAAAGCCATATCCTGTCAAATGATTTGATTTGCGCTGCCGCTTCCGGCACCGTAAGCAATTTGCTGCGATATTCCTGGCGCCAGTCCATAAAAGCCCCCTTTTGTCATGACAAAGCATGCCCAGCCCGGCTCTTGGGCTATGGCAAATGAGCCGCCCCTACGGCGGACACAAGCGGCCGGCTGCAAAACCCTTACTTAATAAGGAGAATCGGTACCGATACGAGCCGGGTAACGCGGTCGGAAACGCTGCCGAATAATAATTCCCGCGCTTTATTCAGCTTACGGCTGCCCATGATGATCAAATCATAATCGCCTTTTTCCACAGCATTGATGATCAGATCCGCCGGGTCGCCGCCGACGCGCACTGTTTGCGCCGCAATACTTGCCTCGATAAACCGGCTTTTATATTGCTCCAGCACAGCCTGGGCCGCGGCTTTTAATTCAGCCTCTTTATCGGCGGAAAAAAGCTTGCTATAATCAATCTCATCCGCTTCCCAGACGCTGAAGAGCACCACGCTTTCCACAAAGCCCCGTTCCACCAATTCCGCGGCTTTCGCCGCTACCCGCGCGGAGAGATCAGAGCTATTCACCGGCACCAAAGCCTTATTAAACATTGCCTTTCCCATATAGACCCTCCTCAAAAGATTATGCCGCTTATGCGGCAATCTATGCGGCCGGGGGCGGAACGCGGCTTAATGCCCCGGCTTTGGTTGAGCGGTTCAGCATACAAAAACGATCACAAAAATGATTGCCATCGCAGCTAGGCCGACCGGCACGCCGATTGCAGCCCATTCGCGCATCGAAATTTTCAGCTTGGAGGCGGAGATAATATTGGGGATATTACCCGGCACCAGCATACCGCCGCTGATCAATAAGCCGAGCAGAATCGCTCTTATTTGCATATCGCTCATCAGCGGGCTGATTTCGGCCGCGGCCAGAGTGGCATTATCCAGCACCGCTGAAATCATATTGATCCAATAAATGGCGCGATGATCCAGCCCTAGAACATAGGCGTCAATCAGCGGCTGAAAGCCATGGCCGAGAAAAACCAGGGCCATAACAAAAAGATACACCTTGAGCGCCCTAACGATGATGCTTCTCATCGTATCGCTTTGAATGGCCGCGGATTCATCGGCGAGGTCTGCCTTTTGCGCGGCGATTGCCTCTTGCGGCAGCGGGCAAGCGCTATCAGCCGCCGGCGCGGCCTTAAGGCGGCCGCAAACATTGCGCACATAGAAGAAACCGAGCAGGCCGAACATAAGCACCAGGGGGATAACATCAACGCCGATCAAATTGAGGAGATAAAAGAAATCCGCATCCAGCCGGGCGACGGCGATAGTGGCCAGCGGCTCGCCGATCGGCGTCAGAGCCGCGCCCATGCCAATAGAAAAGCAGGCCAGCACGCAGACGACGATTTTGTGGCGGCGCTGCAGCGGCAGCAAATAAATCAATTCCACCAGAATTACCGAGGCTACAATCGCTGTAATCACACTTGAGAGCAGGCCGAGGACAATAATAATAATCAAAACCGCCACGGCGGGAGAGATTTTTTCGTAGATGCGCTCCATCCATAAGGAAAACTTCTTGCGCAGCAGATAAAACAGTGCGCCGGCGATAAATACTGCCAGCGTAATGGCTAAAGGTTCCCGCAGGGCTTCCATGATCAAGCCCCAGCTCATGCTTTTTGATACCGCTACGGAGGCCAGTCCCATAAGGAAAAGAAAGGCTTCCAGGTTTTCCTCCACCTTGCGTATGGAAAAGGGCAGCACCAGAACGGCCAGTAAAATGATGCCCAGCATGATCATATATGAGCTACTCCCCTCCGCTACGCCATGAAATGCACTTCGCTAATACAGGCCGAGACTCCTGTTTTGCCCCAAAAATTTGTCAGAAATTGACGCCCGGGCTTGAACATTATCTCCAAACCCGGAGCAGGCAGACTATATCGTGCGCACCAGATGATAGGCCGACCATTCGCCGCCGGAGATGGCGGCGATCGGCAGAGGCGGGCCAAAGATTTCCGCGCTAATGTCCCGGTCATTGCGGCCTTCGGCGCGCAGCAGGTCGACCCGCTGCTGCAGTTGCAGCAAAAATTCCAGCTTCTCCATCAGCTTTTGCTTGCCCTGCGTCACAACGCCGGCATGGGCGCAAAAAACCGTAGCAAAATCCAAGCGCAGCAATTTCCGCAGCGAGGCAATGCCCCGGCGCATATCTTCCTCAAAAAAACAGGTGCGTAAGCGGGAATTAAGATAAAGGTCGCCTGTAAACAGCCAGCCCTGATCCGGCTCAAAAAAGCAATTATGGCAAGGGGTATGCCCCGGCGTATCCAGGACCTGGAAATGATAGCGGTCGGTGGATAATTGATCGGGCAAAGACAGCGGGAAATAGGGCTGGCGCTCGCCCCAAAGCTGATGGCGGTAAGGCGGATAAACGCCGGGCCGGGCAGCCTGGGCGATGGAGCCGGGATGTAGGTAAACAGGCACATGCATATGCTCGGCCAGCCAGGCCGCATTGCCCGCATGGTCCTCATGATTATGGCTGATCGCCACCTGTGACGGCGCTTGCTCGGCAAACCAGGGCCGTAATTCGCCAGCCAGGCTTTGCGGCCCGCTATCGATCAGCAAGCCGTCTACATGGTAGACGAATACTTTGATGGCTTTAGCGCCAAAGGGGCGGGATTCCGCGGCGATGGCAATATCCGCAAATTGGCTTACAGAAAGCATGGTTATTCCCTTTCCCAAATCGTGGCAAAC
>JAAYYR010000151.1 GCA_012515255.1 Clostridia bacterium
ACAGAGGGTTATCGTTTGGCTTTGGAGCAATTTGACGTTTTTTTGGCGGACATCCGGTCTTCCTTGCAACCGGATGATATTTTGGCCATTACCGGAGATCATGGCAATGACCCTGCGCTGCCAACCTCCGACCATACCCGTGAATATGTGCCGTTATTAGTTTATGGCAACACGGTAGGGGCGCAAAACCTGGGAGTGCGCGCTACCTTTGCCGATTTAGGCCAGACCGCCGCGGAATACCTGGGCATTGAGCGGCTTAATCATGGCTGTTCCTTTTTACGTCAGATATTAAAATCTAAGGAGGGCGACGACGATGAGTGAAAAGCTGGAGCGGGAAATACGCGTCATTGATGAAGCTGCCGAAGCAATATCATCTACCTTACCCCGGGCGGAAATGGCCATAGTTCTTGGCTCCGGGCTGGGTGCTTTTGGCGAGCGTTTAGAAAACGCGCAATCGCTTGCTTACGCGGATATCCCTTATTTCCCGCCGCCCACGATTCCCGGACATAGCGGCCGCCTGATTTACGGCCGCATCAACGGCAGGAGAATATATGCTTTTAGTGGCCGCTTTCACTACTATGAGGGCCATGATCCGCGTACGGTAATTCTGCCGGTACGGGTGCTGCACAAGCTGGGCTGTGATAAACTGATTCTTACCAATGCGGCGGGCGGCGTCAATCCGGCCTTTATTCCCGGAGATTTGATGCTGATCCGTGACCATATCAATTTTACCGGCTATAATCCGCTGCGGGGTGAAAACTCGGCGGAATGGGGGCCGCGCTTTCCCGATATGACGCGCATTTATACGCCGGAGCTGCGACAATTAGCCAAGGAAGCAGCGGCCGAATTGGCTATTACCCTACAGGAGGGCGTTTATTGCGGCCTGTCCGGACCCACCTTCGAGACCCCGGCGGAAATCCGCATGTTGGGGCTGCTGGGTGCGGACGCGGTGGGCATGTCCACCGTTCCGGAAGCCATAGCCGCGGCTCAGGCCGGCATCAATATTCTGGCCCTCTCCTGCATTACCAATTTAGCGGCCGGCATCAGCAAGCAGCCGCTTTCCCATGAGGAAGTCATGGAAACCGGCCGCCTTGTGGAAGAGCGGTTTACCAATCTCATCGAGACCATCATCCAAAGGATATAGCTTATGCTGATGTACGATATCATCCGCAAAAAGCGGGACGGCGAGGAGCTGACCGCCGCGGAAATCGCCTTTTGGCTCAAGGGCTGCGTCAATGGGACGATCCCGGATTATCAGACCGCCGCGCTGCTGATGGCGGGCAGGATTCGCGGCTTCAGCCAGGCGGAGACTTTGGCCATGGTTACGAATATGGTCAATTCCGGGGAAAAAGTCTATCTTGACGATATCCCCGGCATTAAGGCGGATAAGCATTCTACCGGCGGCGTCGGCGATAAAACCTCGATGATCGTGATGCCGATCGTGGCCGCGGCAGGGCTCAAAGTGGCGAAAATCTCCGGCCGCGGCCTTGGCCATACCGGCGGCACTCTGGATAAGCTGCAATCAATAGCGGGTTTCCGTATCGACCTCACGGCAGATGAGTTTAAGGCCCAGGTGCGCGATATCGGCATTGCCATTACCGGCCAAACCGCGGAACTGGTACCGGCGGATAAGAAACTTTATTCCTTGCGCGATCTCACCGCCACAGTGGACAGCATCCCGCTGGTCGCTGCCAGCATCATGAGTAAAAAAATCGCCACCGGCGCGGATGTCCTAGCGCTGGACGTCAAGTTCGGCAGCGGCGCTGTGTTTGAGGATATCGAGCAAGGCCGGGAGCTAGCCCGGGTTATGGTCGGCTTGGCGCATGATTCCGGCATCCGCGCTGCGGCTGTGCTGA
>JAAYYR010000152.1 GCA_012515255.1 Clostridia bacterium
CAGCCGGTGCGCAAAAGCAATGAGCAAAAAATCGGCCGCAATGAACCCTGCCCCTGCGGCAGCGGCCGCAAATATAAAAACTGCTGCGGCAAAAACGCTTAAACAAACAATAGCCAGCCGCAAAAGGGCATAATAGCAGCAACCCGATTCGCTGCGCCGGATTTGATCTTAGCCTCTGGTTTTGCCGGCCGGCAAAGGGATTGGCGCCGCCGAAGCGAATCATTATCTATGCCTTTTACCGATATTCCCGGTATACTAAGGAGGAAAAATGATTGAGGAAATAAAACCCCTGCTCATGGACGGCAGATCCAGACTTGACGCCCTCAGGAGGGCGCTTTGACATTGAGGTAAGGCTGGAAACTATCGCCGCTTTGGAGACGCAGACCTATGCCCCCGGCTTCTGGGACGACGCCAAAGCAGCGCAGGAACTGATGTCGCGGCTCAACCGCCACCGCGAGATCATCAAGGAATACGAGCAGGCGGAGTGCGCTTATGAGGAAGCTGACGCAGCGCATGCCTTGGCGCTGGAGGACAGTGGCTTTATTGGCGAGGCCGAAGCCGCCGCGGCTGAGTTCAGCCAGACCCTAAATGATCTCGAGCTGGCTCAGATGCTATCCGGCGACTATGACGACCATGACGCTATCCTCTCCATCCATGCCGGCACCGGCGGGCTGGAAGCGCAGGACTGGGCGGAAATGTTGCTGCGTATGTTTGAACGCTGGGCGGAGCGGCATCATTATCAAACAGAGCTGATCGACAGCTTGCCCGCGGACGAGGGCGGCATCAAGTCGGCGACGCTGGCAATCAATGGGCTTAATGCCTACGGCTATCTCAAAAGCGAGCGCGGCGTACACCGCCTGGTGCGCATCTCGCCCTATGATACTCAGGGGCGACGCCATACCTCTTTCGCCTCGGTAGATGTCCTGCCCCAGGTGGTGGACGATAATGAGATCGCCCTGCCAACGGATGAGCTGCGCGTCGACACCTATCGCAGCTCGGGCAAGGGCGGCCAGCATCTGAATAAAACTGACTCTGCGGTGCGCATCACCCATATCCCCAGCGGCATCGTGGTGCAATGCCAGGACGAACGCAGCCAATTCGCCAACAAGGAAAGGGCGATACAGCTACTGCGGGCCAAGCTTCTGGATAAGAGGATACGCGAGCGCGAAGCAGAGCTGCTAGCGCTGCGCGGCGAGCAGCAGGAAATCGGCTGGGGTAGCCAGATCCGCTCCTATGTCTTCCAGCCCTATCAATTGGTCAAGGATCACCGCACCGGCTTTGAGACAGGCAATACCGGCGCTGTGATGGACGGCGAGATCGACGACTTTATCGCCGAGTATCTGCGCCGCTATGCGAAAAGGGATTAGAACTTTGGACGCGAGGCTTAACGCGCATTGCCCCTAGCGGCGGCGCCGACAAAGCTCCCGCCCTGATTCCCCAAGATAAATGAGGTAGCCAAACAGAAAGAAAGTAGGAGGTTTTATCCATGAATTTTGCTAATGCCGAGCAGTACGCGCTGCAAATGCGGCGGGAGATCATCAAGATGCTGGCCGCCTCCGGCAGCGGGCATCCCGGCGGCTCGCTTTCCGCCGCCGATATCCTGGCGGTGCTCTTCCGCGACGAAATGAATATCGATCCTGCGGACCCGCAAAAAGCTGATCGCGACCGCTTCGTCCTATGCAAAGGGCATGCGGCGCCGGCGCTGTACGCGGCACTGGCCCTGCGCGGTTTTTTCCCGGTAGAGGAATTATCCGGCCTGCGCAAGCTGGGCAGTATGCTCCAGGGTCATCCCGATATGCATAAAACGCCCGGTGTCGATATGTCCACCGGCTCATTGGGGCAGGGCCTGTCCGCCGCCTGCGGCATGGCGCTGGCCGCGCGACTGGACGGCCTGGATAATTACACCTACGCCCTGCTGGGCGATGGCGAGACAGAGGAAGGCCAAGTCTGGGAGGCCGCCATGCTCGCCGCCCATTATAAGCTGGATCATCTGATCGCTTTCCTCGACCACAATCATCTGCAAATAGACGGTTGCATTGAAGATGTCCTCTCCCCGGAGCCGCTCCCGGAAAAATGGCGGGCTTTCGGCTGGTGGGTGCTCGCCGCAGACGGCCATAATAGCGAAAGCATTAAGCAAGCGCTGCGCGAGGCCAAGGCCGGCAGCGGCCGGCCGGTGATGATCATCGCCGAGACGGTCAAAGGCAAGGGCGTCTGCTTTATGGAAAACCAGGCTTGCTGGCATGGCACAGCGCCGCAGCCGCAAGAAGCGGAACAAGCGCTCGCCGGATTATACAGTAAAGAAAATTCATCGGCGCAAGCCTGATCAATGGGGAGGAAATAATCATGAGCGAGAGTCAAAAAATAGCCACGCGTGACGCCTATGGCAAAGCCCTGGCCGCCCTGGCTACGGAAAATACGCGAATTGTCGCCCTGGACGCCGACTTGTCCCAATCCACCAAAAGCGTGGAATGCGCCAAGGCCTGCCCCGAGCGTTTCTTTAATGTCGGCATCGCCGAAGCCAACTTGATCTCAGTGGCCGCCGGTATGTCCACGATGGGTAAAATCCCCTTTGCGAGCAGCTTCGCCGTATTCATTACCGGGCGCGCTTTCGAGCAGATCCGCAACAGCGTTTGTTATCCGAGGCTCAATGTCAAGATCGCCGGCTCCCATGCCGGCATCACCGTCGGCGAGGACGGCGGCTCGCATCAGGCGATTGCCGATATTTCCCTGATGCGCAGCCTGCCCAATATGACGGTGCTTGTCCCCGCCGATGCGGCCGCTACCCGCTGGATGGTACAGGCGGCGGCGGAATACGAAGGCCCTGTCTATCTGCGTCTGGGCCGTTTCCCCTGCCCCCTGATCTATGAGGAAAACCGTGAATTCAAATGGGGTAAAGGCGAAATTTTGCGCATGGGCAAGGATATCGTTATCTTCGCCTGCGGGATCATGACGGCCGCTGCACTGGAGGCTGCTGATTTGCTGGCGGCTGAGGGGATCAGCGCCGCGGTGGCGGATATTCATACCATCAAGCCGCTGGATGAAGAATTTATCCTTGAGATGACCAGCCATTGCGGGGCGGCCCTCACAGTTGAGGAGCATAGCATTATCGGCGGCCTCGGCTCGGCGGTCGCGGAAGTGCTGGCCGGCAAAAGCGACGCGCCTTTTGCCCGTTGCGGGCTTATCGATAGCTTCGGCCAAAGCGGTTCGCCCGAAGCCCTGCTCAAGCACTACGGCCTTGATGCGGAAACATTAGCTACCCGCGTCAAACAGGTCTTAGCGCAAAAGCAGGCTTAAGGAGTTATCGCCATGCCGGCCGCCCAAACACAAGCGCTAAGCCAAGACAAGCCGTTACGGCAGGAAAAGCAGCGGCAAAAAAAACTGCTGGTCGCAACTGCCAATGCGCATAAGCTGCAGGAAATCCGCGATATTTTCGCTACCTGCGGCATGAATCACTGGCTGCTGATCGGTCTGGATCATTATCCGCATTATGTGCCGCCGCTGGAAAACGGCGCCACTTTCGCGGAGAACGCGCTAATCAAAGCCACGGCTGCGGCGCGGATGAGCGGGTTGCTCACTCTCGCCGACGATAGCGGCCTCATGGTAGACGCCTTGGCCGGCGCGCCCGGCGTTCACTCCGCGCGCTATGCCGCGGACTGGGGCGCGGATCATGACGACGCGGCCAACCGCAAAAAACTGCTGGCCGCTTTAGCGCAGACCGCGGATGAACAGCGGGGCGCCGCCTTTATCTGCGCCGCGGCGCTGGCCACACCGGCCGCTGAGACCGCCAGCGTCGAGGGGCGCTGCGAGGGTCGGATCATCCGCGAGGAGCGCGGCGAGGGCGGCTTTGGCTATGACAGTCTATTTTTTCTGCCTGGGCTGGGGCAGACCATGGCGGAGCTGAGCGCAGCGGTGAAGAACGAGCTTAGCCATCGCGGACAGGCCATGCGGCAAATCGCGGCTTTATTGACTCGGGCCTAATAGCGAATACAGCCGCCCGCGAAGAATCAAGCACTGTTTTATACTCAATGGCAACAAGCAAAGAGAATAAAATAAAGGGGCGACTAAGATGAAAAAACTATTATTGGTGATGCTAGCTCTGGCTCTAATCCTCGCTTTTGCCGCCTGCGGGGATAAACAGCCCAATAACAATGAAGGCCCGCTTGTCGACAGCGACCTGGCATCCGCCGAATACGCGCAAATGATGCAAAACGGCACCTATTATATGGAATCCACAACCTATGTCATGGGGATGGCTGTCAATTCCGTCACCGCGGTGGACGGCGCAAATTCTGACAGCCGCAATGATTTCATGGGCGCCAACACCTGGACGCTGATCCTCGACGGGACCCTCTACAATATCGACGAAGCAACGCAGACCTATTACATCGTACCGGTCGGCGCCAGTACTGAAGCCGCCGCCACCGACTACGGTGATATGTCTTATGTCGGCAAGGGCAATGATATCATACCCGGCTTTACCGATATTGACTCCGGCAGCTATGATTATGAGGAATACCTGGTCACAGTTGCCTCCGACGGCGGCAAACTGGAGATGCAACTACGCTATTATTTCAAGGACGGCAGCCTGTATGTTATTTATTCAAATCCATTGGGCATCGACAGCATAATGCAGATCACCAAAATCAGCAAAGATATACCCGCCGGTATGTTGTCCCTGCCGGAAGGCTATACCGAAATCGCGATACCCTCTTTTTAAGGCCGGCCTTACCGATAAAAACCCCTGCGATGATCATCGCAGGGGTTTTTTGGTCTGGGCGATAGGGCGCTTTACCAGTACATAGGCGCGATGACCGTGGAGACATCGACACCCGCCAGGCTATCCAAGGCCCGGCCATTGACTAATATGCGGACATAATCCACGCTGTCGAACTGGCTGAGCGTATTGACGATGCTATAGAGAGCCAGCATTTGCGTTTGCTGATTATCCGGGAGATCATCCAGCAGCTCGGAACTGAAATCAACGGTGCAAACACCATTGGCGATATTGATATCATC
>JAAYYR010000153.1 GCA_012515255.1 Clostridia bacterium
AAATAGCAAGGCAGCGGCATTTTATGCCGCTGCCCAAACGCTATTCTTGGCAATAGGTATCGAGTCGGTGATAATGGGTATGCAGCAATTTATGCGACAAATCGCTGTTGGGCTGACCAAGATACTCATCATAAAGGATCTTGATCTCGGAGTTCTTATAAGATTTATGCTCGGGCAGCCTCTTATCTTCGGCGTATAGAGCATTAGCGCGGTTGACCCTGGGGTCGACATCCAATCTGGCTTTAGCCGAGACATAGGGCTGGCCGCCGCCATGAACGCAGCCGCCGGGACAGGCCATGATTTCAATGAAGGCCACGTCTTGCAGCTCGCCCGCTTTCAGCATCTCCATCACGGTCCTGGCATTGGCCGTGCCATGGGCGACGATTGCCTTGACCTGCGTATCCTTACCGTCGATCGGCAAAGTCAGCTTTGCTTCCTTGATGCCGCGGACGCCGCGGAATTGCTCGTATTCGAAATTGGGGTTATCCTTGCCGGTGACCAGGTCGGCTACAGTACGCAAAGCAGCTTCCATAACGCCGCCTGTTGCGCCGAAGATTGCGCCGGCGCCTGTGCCTTCGCCCATCATTTGGTCAGGCTCCTCATCCGGCAGGTCGAGGAAGCGGATATGGGCGCGGCGTATCATATCGCCCAGCTCGCGGGTGGTGAGAGAATAATCGACGTCGCGGATGCCGTCCACTTCCATCTCCGGCCGGGCAGCCTCGGTTTTCTTCGAGGTGCAGGGCATAATGGACACGCAGATAATATCTTTGGGATCAATGACCGCCTTTTCCGCGTAATAGGATTTCGCGATCGCGCCAAACATCTGCTGCGGCGATTTACAGGTGGAGAGATGATCAAGGTATTCGGGATAGAACATCTCGCAAAACCGAATCCACCCGGGCGAGCAGGAGGTGATCATCGGCAGTTTGCCGCCCTCCTTAATGCGATGCAAAAGCTCTGTGCCTTCCTCCATAATGGTCAGGTCGGCGGAGAAGTTGGTGTCAAACACCTTGTCAAAGCCAAGACGACGCAAAGCCGCCACCATTTTGCCGGTGACCGGCGTGCCGATGGGCAAGCCAAATTCCTCGCCCAGGGCGGCGCGCACCGCGGGCGCGGTTTGCACTACCACATGCTTGGTCGGGTCGTCGATCAAATCCATCACTTCGTTAATGTAATCACGTTCATAAAGCGCGCCCACCGGGCAAGCTTCGATGCACTGGCCGCAGTACGTGCAGTTGACGTCGCGCATGCTGAAATTGAAAGCCGGCGCGACCTCGGTGCGGAAGCCGCGGTTGGTAAAATCGAGCACGCCGATGCCCTGCTGCTTGCGGCAGGCGCTGACGCAGCGGCCGCAGAGTATGCATTTGCTGGGATCGCGCACAATGGAAAGAGACAGGTTGTCGATCTCGCTCTCCCGCTTGCTGCCGGTATAGGGGATATCATCCATACCCATCTGCTCGCACAGCGCCTGCAATTCGCAGTTTTGATTGCGTTTGCAGGTCAGGCATTCGCGGTTATGGTTGGCCAAGATCAGGCCCAGATTTGTTCTCACCGCCTCGCGCACGCGCGGGGTATTGGTGCGCACATTCATGCCTTCCTGCACCTTCAGCACGCAGGAGGCAGGCAGATTGCGCATCGGCACGCCATTGATATCCACTTCCACGACGCAGATGCGGCAGGCGGCGATCTCATTGATCCCTTTGAGATAACAAAGGGTGGGGATGTCGATACCGGCCTTACGGGCCGCCAGCAATACCGTATAATCCTTGGGTACCGAAACCGGTATACCATTGATTGTTAAATTCACTTTATCCATCTGGTACTATTGCCCCTCCTATTTCCTGATAATGGAATTGAATTTGCAGGCCCTGATGCAGGCGTCACAATTGATGCATTTATCCTGGTCAATGACATGACGTTCCTTGTTTTTGCCGCTGATGGCGTCGACCGGGCAGCTTCTGATGCACAGGGTGCAGCCGCGGCAGCTATCGGTGATATAGGGTCTGAGCAGAGCGCGGCAAACATGAGCCGGGCAGCGGCGCTCCAGGACATGGGCTTCGTACTCGTCCCAGAAATAGCGCATGGTAGAAAGAACCGGATTGGGCGCGGTACCGCCCAAAGCGCATAATGAGGTGATTTTAATAGTTTCCGCCAGGTTCTGCAGTTTATCCAAATCTTCGGGCTTGCCCTCGCCGTTGGTAATCCTCTCCAGCATTTCCAGCATCCTTTTGGTGCCTTCGCGGCAAGGAGTGCATTGGCCGCAGCTCTCGTCCACAGTGAAATCCAGGAAGAAGCGGGCGATATCGACCATGCAGTTGTCTTCGTCCATGACGATCATGCCGCCGGAGCCCATCATTGAGCCGATGGCGACCAGGTTATCAAAATCGATCGGCACATCCAGGTTCTCAGTGGTGATGCAGCCGCCGGAAGGCCCGCCGGTTTGCACCGCCTTGAATTCTTTATTATTGGGGCAACCGCCGCCGATTTCATAGACGATCTCGCGCAGGGTAATGCCCATCGGCACTTCGACAAGGCCGGTATGGTTGATCTTGCCGCCCAGGGCAAAAGCCTTGGTGCCGGGGGATTTTTCCGTGCCGAAGCCGCGGAACCAGTCGGCGCCTTTATTGATGATCTGGGCCACATTGGCCAAGGTTTCGACATTATTGATGATGGTGGGCTTGCCCCAGAGTCCGGCATTAGCCGGGAAAGGCGGCTTATTGCGCGGCATGCCCCGCTGGCC
>JAAYYR010000154.1 GCA_012515255.1 Clostridia bacterium
CCACGCCGCTGATATAATGATCCGCGGCCATGCCTTTCAGATGATAGCTATTGCTGGCGCCGCCAATTTTTTTATTATAAGCCGGGCTGCGATAAGCGCTGGTAATCAGCAGCGGACGATGGAAATGATCGCGGATCTTCTGCAATAACAGCACTAATTCGCTATCGATTAAAATCTTATCGCTGCCGTCGGCGCAGGCGAATTCCCTGACCGTGAAATTTTTGCTCAAAGCCTGGCCGCCGTCGCGCGCCCGCGAATAAGTAAGAACAGCCATATACTTACCTCCGTATGATTAAATTTAAGAAACGGGCACAAGTTTATTCAGCAGGCGTCCCCGGTGATTTCAGCATACTGCTCTGCGCTGATAACGCCTTTGCGCACAGCGACAGCCACCATTTGCCTGCTCCAAAAACCCATCTCATAGTTATATTTTATTTTTTCATAGCTCATATGTTCGCATCCTCCATTGTCAGCAGATTTTGGTACTCCAACTGCGCCGCGATCGAGGCCAGCGCTATTGTCTGCTCATCCGGCTCATAGACAGGCGGCGTATTGATGATGTCTTGAATAGACGCAATAGCTTCCTCATCATCGAGAGCGGCGTCAATAGCATAATGCGTCCGTAGTTGGGCAAGGCTCATCGGCTCGGATAAGGCCACCGTACCCTCATCATCAGTTTCAATAAGATAAGTAGCTCCTAACGTAAGCGCAGGATATTTCTCCAGCAGATATTCCGGTGTTTGGATGCCGCCGACAGGCGTGGCATAAGTCTTGGTTCCATCAAATTTCTCTAATTTGCTCATAACATTTTCTCCTTTATATAACCTGATAAACATCTACTACAGCGCTGACGTCGCCTCCGCCGCTACTCATCGCTCCCCCCATAGCTAGAGCATAATCGCCGACGCCGGCCGCGGCTAAAGAGTACCTTGCCGCACTTAATACCGTAGGCGTACTCCGCTGCAGGCTGGCATTATAGGCGTCAACCACATTACTGACGCTTGATGCCATGCCGCCCATCGCTAAAGCGTAACCCGCGATGCCAGCCGCTGCTAATTCACGCCTTGCCACGCTTAATGCCGTAGGAGTGCTGCGCTGCAAACTGATATTATAGGCATCCACTACATTACTAACGCTTGATGCTGTCATGCCGCCCATGGCCAGTGCATAATCACCAACGCTAGTAGCTGTTAAAGAGTATCTTGCCACACTTAATGCCGTAGGTGTACTCCTCTGCAGGCTGGTATTATAGGCCTCCACTACATTGCTGGCGCTGCCAGTATATCCACCCATAGCCAATACATAATTACCAACGCTAGCTGCGGCCAACCGATACCTGGCCACATTCAATGCCATGTTTCCCTGGCGCTGCAGGCTGGCGTTATAGGCATTTACTTCAGTGCTGGCACTGCCGGTATATCCACCCATAGCCAGAGCATAATTACCAACGCTGGCTGCGGCCAACTGAAACCTGGCCACAGTTAATGCCGAAGGAGAGCTTTTCTGTAGGCTGGAGTTATAGGCCTCTACTGTACCTAGGGGCTTGTTTCCATATCCACCCATAGCCAGTGCATAATCACCAACGCCGGCTGCGACTAATTCCGTATTTCCCGCACTCAATGCCACAACAGGGGCGCTTCGCTGCAAGCTGGTATCATAGGCATCTACTACATTACGGGCAACGGTGGAATATCCGCCTATAGCCAAGGCATAGTCGCCAACGCTGGCTGCGGCCAACTGATACCTGGCCGAAGCTAATGCCGTAGCTGTGCCAAAATAATTTAATCCCTTCCCACGCCGCAAATAGAACAGCGATTTTCTGCTCATTCTCATAACATCACCCCAAATTCCCCTGCAGCAACCATTGATTAGCGTCCATCTTCTTGAGATAAACGGATGTATATTGGTCTTTAACGGTCAAAGTATCGCCATTTTTATTGATGGTTACGCCGGCCGCAGCAGCTATCGTTACATTACCGGTGTTATACCGCACAACCTCGATTTCCGTACCGAGCGGGAAATCAACCGCATCGTTTTTAGGCACAGTCAAAGTATGATCGCTTGTGCCGGTAAATTGCTGCAAAGTTCCCGCGTCAGCAAGGGCAAGGGTCTTATTACCTGTTACAGCAATGATTTTAGCCGATGATTGCGCGGGGATGATCTTGCTGTCGCCGTCCAAAGACGCCGCCTTGCCCGCCACGCCGATGATGGCCGTACCGATAGCCGCCAAGATATTGGACCAGGTGATTTTGCGGTGCGCGGCGGATGCCGTCTGATAAACCGGCAGAGTGTCCGCATCAACAAGCGCGCTGCCAGCGGGCAAATCCTGCGTCGGAGCCTGATAATCCGTCCCTGCCGCTGCCGCGCCCACAGAGCCGGAGCCGGCCCCTTTGAGTAAGCCGCTCGCTGTGATCGCCGCCTGATAGTCTATCCCTGCCGCAGCCGCGCCCACAGAGCCGGAGCCGGCCCCTTTAAGCAGGCCGCTCGCTGTGATCGCCGCCTGATAATCCGTCCCCGCCGCTGCCGCGCCCACAGAGCCGGAGCCGGCCCCTTTGAGCAAGCCGCTCGCTGTGATCGCCGCCTGATAGTCTGTCCCCGCCACTGCCTGCGCCAGCTTGCCGGCCGCGCCCTTGATCAGACCGCTGATCGCGCTGTCTGTGTCTGTGCCGACCTCGTTTGGCCCGGGCTGACCGCTTGCGCCGCTATCGCCTTTCTCCCCCGGCGGCCCTTGAAGAACGCCAAAATTGCGCCAGGCCAGGCCTTCGCTGTCCCAGATATAGATATCATAGGGAGCGGCCCCGCCCACGGCGTAAACTGCGCCTGGCTGCGGGCTGGGGCAGGCTGCCGCCAAAGCGGCCGGCGTGGCATAAATGCCCAGGATAACAAGGCCATGGCCGGTTTCGCCTTGCGGGCCCATTATATTGACCGTGGCCGGATTAGCTTTACCATCGGCATTGCTCCAGCTAAGATCGCCGACGGCCGATAGCGCGGGGATAAAGGTGGTTCCGTCCAAACCGGCTGCGCCGTCATGGCCTACGACCCGCCCCAAATCATAGGAAATACTCATATTTTACCTCCTTAAACTAAAATTAGGCGTGACAATACCGCCTAAGCTGATTTTAGCAAAGTTGGCGGCGGAAAAACCGCCACTTATGATATTTAGTTGCGCCGCAGCACATAAAGAGGCCGGCGGGACGCGTTGCCAAAGGCTAGAAAAGCGCTGTCGGGCATGGTATGATAATGACGAAAAAGCGCTAAGCCGCCCAGGCGGCGGCAAGAAAGGACAATGCCGATGAATCCCTCCAACTTAATGTTGGCTTTTTTACTGACCCTGTTCGCCGGCCTCGCCACCGGCATCGGCAGCGCGCTCGCGCTGATCACCAAGCGCACCAATGCCAAGTTTTTATCGCTCGCTTTAGGCTTTTCAGCCGGAGTGATGATCTATGTTTCCTTTGCGGAAATCCTTGTTAAGGCCAAGGATACGCTAATCGCGGAACTGGGGACGCGCTGCGGCTCCTGGCTTGCTGTAGGCGGCTTTTTCTTTGGCGTCATGGTCATCGCAATCATCGATAGGCTGATCCCGGCTACGGAAAACCCCCATGAAATCCATACCGTGGAAGAAATGGACGGCCATAGCGAAGAACATAAAAGCAAATTAATGCGTATGGGCGTTTTCACCGCGCTCGCCATTGCCATCCATAATTTTCCCGAAGGCCTGGCCACATTTACCGCCGCTTTAAGCGATCCCAATCTGGGCATCCCCATCGCCGTCGCCATTGCCATCCATAATATCCCGGAGGGCATCGCAGTGGCGGTGCCGGTATTTTATGCCACGGGGAGCAGAAAAAAAGCGTTCAGCCTGTCTTTTCTCTCCGGCCTCGCCGAGCCGCTCGGAGCCGTCGTCGGCTACGCGCTTTTATACAGATTCCTTAACGACACTGTTTTTGGCTTTATCTTCGCCGCTGTAGCCGGAATTATGGTTTATATCAGCCTCGACGAATTGCTGCCCTCGGCCCGGGAATACGGCGAGCATCATATAGCTATTTACGGCCTGATTGCCGGCATGGCCGTCATGGCGGTCAGCCTTCTGCTGTTCATTTAGAGGCGATTGACAGGCGCCCGCTTAATTAATCAGCCTTGCGGCAAATCAATAAACAGGCGGACTGTATTGCGCACACAAAAAGCAGAGCTGTTTAGCTCTGCCTTTTGATCAGGGCTGGAATCTCCGCACTCAGAAACGCGGCGCTAAGGCCGCCGCTTAAACTGCGATACACCGCCGTTACGGTAATATTGGGCTTGAACCCTAAGCCGGCGGCTGGAGCGACCGCCAAGGCCGCTAAAGCATGCCGTTGAAAAAACCTGACCCCAATCATGGTGGAGTCAGGTTACTTGGTGAGCCATCGGCGACTCGAACGCCGGACACCCTGATTAAAAGTCAGGTGCTCTACCG
>JAAYYR010000155.1 GCA_012515255.1 Clostridia bacterium
AATTTTATACTTAGCTGCTGCTCGACTGTTGATTTGCCTTATGATTATTTACAACAGCGCGAAATACCGGTACTTTTTTACACTTATTTCGTTGACGGCAATGAGTATGAAGATGATATGGGCCGCGATCCCGAAGCGCTGCCCCGCTTTTACGGCTTCCTGGCTGCCGAAAAATTTGCGACAACTTCACAGGTCAATGTCTCTACATATTATAATTTTTTCCAAGAACAGTTGGAGCATGGTGATTTACTGCATTTGGCCTTTACCTCCGGGCAATCCGGTTCTGTACACAACGCTTTTTCCGCGGCGGATCTGCTGCGGGAAAAATACCCCGAGCGCAAAATCACCATTGTAGACACGCTATGCAGCTCCTCCGGCTACGGTATGCTTGTAGACCACATCGCCGATATGCGCGATCAAGGCTGCTCCATGGAGGAGGCGGAGCAATGGGCCCTGGAAAACCGCAACAAGGTGCATCATCAATTCTTTTGCACAGACTTGCAACATTTCCGCCGCAGCGGCCGTATTTCCGGCGCGGCGGCAACTATAGCCGCTGTACTCGATATCTGCCCCATCATGCGTCTCAATGATGAGGGACGCATCATTGCCTATGATAAAGTGCGGGGCAAAAAGCGAGCCTTACGCACGACGGTCAATAATATGGCCGAGCATGCGCAAAACGGCCTGGAATACGCGGGGAAATGCTTTATCTGCCATTCTGACTGCCCGGATATGGCGCTCCGCCTTAAAGAGGCTATACTCGAGCGTTTCCATCATATCAACGGCGATATCCGCATTTGCGATATCGGGACAATTATCGCCTCGCATTGCGGCCCGGGCACAGTCGCTGTATTCTTCTTTGGCGATGAGCGGCCGCATATGGAATAAGCGGCAAAAAGCCTTGGCCTGGGCGGCTATAACAGCAGGAGCCTCCGCTAACCCGCGGTTTCGGGTTGGCAGGCTTGGGCTCCGCCACAGCCCCGAAACAGCATGCCGCTTCATCCAAAAATTAGCCCCCGCCAGCGTCTGGGCGGGGGTTTTGTGCTAATAGCGGCTTGTACCGGACAGCCTATGCGGTCGCGAGATTTAGATCCGCGATAACCGGGGCCAAGCCGCATAATAGAGCGTGTAGGGTATAGCAACAAAAACCGGCTGCAGACCTAAGGCTGCAGCCGGTTGCCGCTTATAACGGGATTTTTTGTGAAGCGCTAAAGAAATAGATTTTATTGCAGCACATCGCCGGGATTAGCGGAGGAATTCGCCGCAGACCATTGTTTCTCTAAAGCGACCCAGTCTCTGACTTCAAGCAATTCGGTCCAGGTCTCATAGGCGCTTTCCACTGTTTTATATTTGTAATCATGGGAATTCGTCGCTTCCTGGATGTCCGCATAATACCAGGCGGATTGATCCAGATTGTCAGGCCAGATGATCATATCGTCGAGTAATTGATCCTTATGGGGCTTGCGGCCGAGTATCGTGTTGATGATTTTCACGGCCTCCGCCCTGGTGATATATTGATCCGGGCGGAAAGTTCCGTTACCGTAACCGCTCACCAGCCCCAGTTCGGCGGCGCGGTTGATATAATCCTTAGCCCAGTGAACGGAGATATCGGAGAAGAGATTGGTCGAGCCTTGGTATTCGCCATCGAAGAATCTGACGGCGATGGTGGCAAATTCCGCACGGGTGATCGGCGCATTGGGAGCAAAAGTGCCGCTCGGATACCCGGTCAAGACATTGCCGTTCGTCATCGTGCATACCGCGTTATTAAACCAGTCTTTAGCGGCAACGTCGCTGAACTCGCTGGTCTGGCTCCAATACCCTGTTCTGGCGGTGTCCGTCAGCATGCGGAAGTAAATTGTCGCCACCTCGGCGCGGGTGATTTGCGCTCCCGGATGTACCAGGCCGTCCGCGCGGCCGATGATATAGGCGAAATGGTCAACTGTGTTCAGGTCTTCCGTACCAAGGACGCCCTTGTCGTCATCACGGTCGATTTTCTTTTTCACGGTCAGGGCGCCGTCAACATAGGTGATATCGTAGTTATCAAGGCCGGAGCCGATAGCTGAGTTTTCGCTGATGACGATGGGATGCGTTCCCACCGCGGCGGAAGCAGGCGCTCCGGTGCTGGTTAACTCAACGCTAGTGACGCTGTCTGTGCCAACCAGGCCGTTGGTAGTGAATTCGGTACCGGCAAAGGTAAAGGTTTTGCCCTTGGTCTTGGTCTGGTTCTTGGCGGTAATCGTGAGGGCCTTCTTGTTTACGGTTAGGGTGCCAGTCTTATAGGTGAAACTGTAGTCCGTCTGTTCGGCGGTTCCGCTGTCAACAACCGCATCTTTCACGCTGACGGTCTGGCTGCCCGCTTCGGTGCGCTTATTGTTTTCAAAGTCTACGGTGTAGCTGT
>JAAYYR010000156.1 GCA_012515255.1 Clostridia bacterium
CCTGGGAGGCTAGGTCGCTGCCGGAAATAATTTTAAGGAGCCGTTCCCGGCTCCTTTTTCTTGTCTTAAATGTATAAAAATACGGTCGGCTCGGGTGAGCAGGCCGTATTTGCTTTTCCCCGCAGGACATAAGTGCAAAAGCCGGAGAGCTTTGGCCGTAAGCTGTGTTTGCCAATGATTAAATTTTAGGATGCGGGATACTTTGCAGCCTTTGGCGCGTCTAAAGCGTATATAGGGTGAGGGGGTGAAACGCATGGCGTATAAGTCCTGCCGGCCGGAGGACTTTGAGGCCCTGGTAACGCGATATGAGAACAGGCTTTACCGCACGGCGCTAGCTATTACCGGAGATATCGGCGAGGCGGAAGATATGGTGCAGGAGGCTTTTTTGCGCGCCTATGAAAAAGCGCCGCCATTTACTTCCGCTGAGCATGAGACAGCCTGGCTGCTCCGGGTAACTGTGAACTTATGTAAAAGCCGTCTGCGCTCAGCCTGGCGCCAACGCCGCGCGCCGCTTTTGGCCTCTTATCCCGCCGCCACAGCAAAGCAGGAGGAGTTGATCGCATCTGTGCTCGCCCTGCCGGGTAAATACCGCGCTGTGATCCATCTTTATTATTATGAGGGGTATCGCGTCAAAGAAATCGCCGGGCTGACCGGCCGGAAGGAATCGACTGTGCGCAGCCTGCTTACCCGCGCTCGGCAAAAGCTCAAGTCGGTTTTAGAGGAGGATGACGATGAAAGCCTATAAGGAATATCTGGATATGATTGCAGTTGACGGCGTGCAGCATCAGCGGTTTATCGCCTGCGCCGGAGATATGCGCAGACAGCGCCAGAGGCAGAAAATCAGAGCCTGCGCCATAGCCGGCGCTTGCCTGGCGATCGGCTTGCTGGCGGCTTTGGGTCTGCCGCGGCTGCCGGATAAGATGCCGGCAATTGGCGGATACAAACTGGATCATAACGCCACCGGCCTGGCAACCGCGACGATTATCGACGGCAGCGCTTTTATGCAGGAGGCTATACAAACCGACTCCTGTTATGTGGTGCCGCAACCGGGCGATTGCCAGTTTCTGCCGCCGCTGCTGGATGCGATGGCTTATTACGCCGCGACAGACGCATTGCTGTTTGTCGGCGTTAATATCTTCAGCTCCGAGGAAAACCTCTCCGCCGAGGACGGCGCGGAATTGCAAGCCGAGATCCGGCGCCTGACAGACCTTGGTTATCAGCTGGGGTATGCGCAGGCCTGGACCTATCAGGGGCAGGGAGAGCGGGTCGCTTACGCCTATCTCAGCGGTTTGTTTACGGTGCAGGAGCTGGAAAATTTCGCGGCCGACAGCAGCTATGGCTACTCCTTTTATTTTGCCCACAATGGCGACGGCTCGGCCGTTGCCGTAGATGCCGCTCATTTTATGGCGGCCGGTGATGCAGCCGAACAAATTGACGTCGTCGCGGCCTATGGCGATGTTGATTTCGCGGCCTATCTGCCGCGGAACCTGCCGGCTGACTTTGCCTTTGAGTCGGCGTATCGTTTGAGCACAGGGGAGCAATTTCTAAGCGTCCTTTGGAGCAAAGGCATGGCTGAAATTCATTGGCGCGTTGCCGCTTTGACGCGGGATGACCGGGCGCGAATCACCTCTGTGGCGGAGACGCAAAACTATGATCTCGCGCTTTATCCCGCGCCGCGCGCCGACTCGGTTCCCAGCGCCTTGCGCGAGATCGTCACCGACCCCATATTCCATAGCGAAGAGCTGACGCTGGCGGTCGTCGAGGCGCGGGTTGACCCAAGCGGGGACGCGGGGGATATAACCGGCTGCCGGCTGCGTTTTGGCGTGGCATACGGGGAGATTTTGGTCGAGATCAGCGTTAAAGGCGCGACAGCGGCGGAAGTATTCGAGATGCTGCGCCACATAAATAAGTGATGCCGATAATAAAAGGGGCGGCCATTTGGCTGCTCCTTTTTGTGCTGAGGCAATTTATCCTGACCACGCGTTTATTCAAGCAGGCCGTATTTGCTTTTCACCCGCTCCAGCTTTTCCAGGAGCGGCAAAGCGGCAATCCAAAGGAAAAAAGCGGTGCCCGCAGCGTGAATCAGATCGAAAGGCAGGCCAAGGGCATAGGTGGTGATGATCATGCCCCAGGTAGGTTCAGGCGCGAACAGCAGCACCGAATTGAAATTCATGATGCCGCCATAGACGACGAGTGTGATCACAGCGCCGAAAACAGCGAGCCAGCCGCGGCGAGGGGGCAGCCAACCGCGGGCAAAAAGCGATCCCGCGATGAGGCCGATGAGGCCGAAGGTGAACATTTGCCAGGCTGTCCAAGCGCCTTGGCCGAGAAAGAAATTAGAGATAAGAGCGGTCATCGAGCCGACTAAAAAACCGGCCCTGCCGCCGAGCGAGATGCCGGCGATGATGATAATCGCCAATACCGGCTTGAATTGCGGCAGCATGAACAAAGCCGCGCGGGAGGCGACAGCGAGGCCGATCAGCACCGCAATCACGACGATTTCCCGCGCCTGGGGGCGGCGGCCTTCAAAAGCGAGCACAAAAGGAATTACCGCTTCCACGGCCAAGACCATGCTAAGGATCAGGTATTGGCGGTCGCCGCCGATGCGCAGCCCCGCCCAGATGGTCAGCGGCATCAGCAGCATAATGATTGCGATACCGACGATGCTGCGCAGGCCCAATTTGCCGCCGCGGTAGAGCTGCTGTTGCGCCTGCAGGTGGGCGGCCTCGATGTGGCTCCACTTGGCGCGGCCGGGAAAAAAGGCGATCAGGGCCAAAGCAAGCTCCAGCGCTAAAGCGGCGCGATAGAGATAAAGCCGCCAATCGCTCCATTGCTCATGGCCGAGAACAGCGGTGAGGATGAAAAGCGCGAGTAAGAGCATACCGCCAAGCAGCCTGCGCCGCGACAGCCGGGAACGGGGATATAGACCGCCGCCGCCGGGAGGTTTGCGGCTCTCGTCATCATCAGAGTCGGCGTCATCGCCGGCGCAATCAGCCTTGGGCGGCGCGAGCAGCAGCTCTAAATCCTCTTGCGCGCAGGCAGGCGGCGCGCTTTCGCCAGGGCCGCCGCAGGCCGCGACGACATCGCTGTCCAATATTGCCCGGGGCAGCAGATGGCGCGCCAGGCGGTTGGCAGCTGTCGTATAAAAATGCTGGCCGGCGAAAAAATCACGCGCCGGAGCAGAAGCGACAATAGCGCCGTCAAAAAGCAGGCCGCAGCGATCAGCATAGCGGGCGCAAAACTCGATATCATGGCTGACGATAAGGACGGCGACTCCGGCGGCCTTAAGGCCGAGCAGCAATTGGGCCAGGCGCTCCTTGAGACTATTATCCAGGCCTTTTGTCGGCTCATCAAGCAGGAGAATACGCGGACTGATCAGCAAAGCTTTGGCCACAGCCACCATTTGTTGCTCGCCGCCGGAGAGGTCATAGGGGTGTCGCGGCAGCAGAGGCTGAAGCCGCAGCAGGCGGCAGACAGCGCTGATGCGGGCCTCTTTTTGCCGCCCGCTCAGGCCGCGGTCTTCCAAAGCCTCCGCCAAATCCTCGGCCACGCTTTTTTTGACGAACAGGGTTTGGTGATTCTGCGGCAGCAGAGCCAGGCCGCCAAAGCCCGCGGCAGTATTCTCTTGGCCGTCGACCTCGACCCGCCCCCGCTCCGGCTTGCGGATGCCCGCGGCCAGCAGTAGCGCAGTGGATTTGCCCGCGCCATTGCCGCCCATCAAGGCATAGATCTCGCCCGCATAAAGCTGCAATGAAAAATCATCAAGCACCAAAGCGCAGTCCCGGCTATAGCGGAAGCTGATATCATGCAGCGCCAGCAGGGGCCGACCGCCTGGCGGCGGGCTGACCTGCTCCGGGAGATCAAGCAGCGGCCGGCTCTTGGCGAATGCCGCCAGCCATTCCTGGCCCTCGCGCACTGTAAGCGGGCAAGGCAAATCATTCTCGACCCGCGACCAGATGCGCAGCGGCGTCGGCATGGTGGCGAATAGTTGCGGCGCTTTTTCCTGGAGCTGCCGGGCGATCTGCCGCGGCGGGCCATCGCTGATCAAGCGGCCCTGCTCCAGCACGAGCAGGCGGTCGGCAAGCGGCAGCACCTCCTCCAGACGATGCTCCGTGAGCAGCACGGCTGTGCCAAGCTCGCGATTGATCTTGGCTAAAGTATGGAGGAAATCCTGAGCCGCGATCGGGTCAAGCTGCGC
>JAAYYR010000157.1 GCA_012515255.1 Clostridia bacterium
CAATCGCCACCCGCTGCTTCTGCCCGCCGGAAAGCTCGTTCGGCTGATGATCCATGCGGTCGGCCACTCCTACCAGCTCCAATAGCTCCTGGGCGCGGTTATGGCGTTGCTTTGGCGCCAGGCCCGCATACATCATCGGCAGCTCAACATTTTTTTGCGCATTGGTGCGGGCAATCAGATTAAAATTCTGGAACACAAAACCGATTTTTTTATTGCGGATGGCCGACAGTGCGCTGTCCGCCGCTTCTTCCACTACTGTGCCGTCAAGCAAATAACTGCCGCAGGTGGCGCGATCCAGCACGCCGATCAAATTCATCAGCGTTGATTTACCGGAGCCGGAAGCGCCGACAATAGACAAAAATTCCCCGCGCTGCACATCCAGATCAATGCCGTGCAGAATCTCCAGCTCATTGGGCAGGCCGATGTAAAAGCTTTTGCTGATCTGCCGCATGCGGATCAGCGGCGTTTGCGCCTCCATTAGCGACCCCCCATACCGGGCATGAAGATGCCGCCGCCTGTTTGCGCCTGCCGCTCGCTGATACTGACGGCCCGGCCAATCAGAGCGCGGTAATTCTCCGGCGTATTGATCACGAGCAAGCCGGGTTCGACGCCCGGGCCTGAGACCGCGGTATAGAGATCATTGCCGCGCTCGGCCTTAATCTGCAGCTCGGATAGCAGGTATTTACCGTCTTTTTGTTCTGTTGCCACCAGCAGGCAATCCGCGCCCGCGCCATTGACATAGACTGCGTCATAGGGGACGGTCAGCACGGCTTTTTGCTCGGAGACGATAAAATCCAGGCGCACGCTCATGCCGATTTTCAGCCCTTCTGTGGGCGGGTTCACAGCAACCTCCGTCTTAAATAAGGCGTCGGCAAGTGTATCGGTTTGGCCAAGGCTGTTTTTGGCAGCTGTTGGGGCGATTTTGCTGATTCGGCCGGAAAATTGCCGATCGCCGGTAGCGTCGGATTTGATGGTCGCCGCCATCCCGGGACTGACCGTGGCGATATCATATTCCTTGACCGCGGTTGTAACGACGAGATTGGCAATATCCTCAATCACAAAAAGTAAGCCAGAGCCGCCGGCGCCCACTTCCGCATACACTGCGGTCACCGTGCCGCAGACCGGCGCCGTGATACGGGTATCGGCAAGATCGGCGCGCAATTGCCTGAGGCTCACCTGGCCGCCGGCCTGATTAGCTCCTGCTTTGGCGCCGGCGAGGGCATTGGCATAAGCCTGCAATTGATCCTGCGCGCCTTGCCGCGCCGCTGTCAGCGCCGCCAGCGCCGTGAGATAATTTTCATAGGCCCGCTCCGCTGCCGTCGCATAATCGGCCAGGGCATTATCCACACCGGTCAGGGCGGCTTTATATTGACTTTTGGCCGTATCATAGGCTGCGTCCGCTAGATCATAAGCGCGCCGCGCCGAGCTGAGCTGCGCCGCCGCGGTTTGTAAAGCAGCCAGCTCGCTATTCATGGCGGCGATGCTCGCTTCAAGCGTGCTGATTTGGCTATCATAGCCGCTGACATCAGCCGAGGGATCGGCAGCCAGGGCTGCGGCGCGGGCATTTTGCGCCGCTGCCAGCTCGTTTTGCGCCTCGGTGATGGCGGCCCGTTGAGCGCCTGCTTTCTTATCGGCCGCTTGCGCCGCTTCATAGGCTTCTTGCATCGCCGCGCGATTGCTTTTGGCGCTATTGAGCGCCTGTTGCTGGGCCAGCAGAGTCGTATTCTCGTCCTTATCGACGCCCGCCTGATAGCGTTCATAAGTCTCCTGCGCCGTGACATAGGCGTTATATGCCGCCGTGACCTGGCTTTCGGCATTGAGGATACCAGAGTTCAGCCCATGCTCCAGGCCGTATTGAAAAGCCTGATAATTATCCTCAGCCGACTTGATCTGCTGGCTGCCGCTACCGCCCGCGACGGAAAGCGCCGTCTCCTGGCTTTCGATTTGCCGCGCGATTTTTTCGCCATCTAATTCCGCCAGCAAATCTCCTTCCTGCACCTGATCGCCGACTTCCACATGGACGGCTTTGACCGGGTAGGCTAAACTGGAGTAAACAGACATTGATACCGCGGATTCGACAATGCCGGTAGCACTGATGGTATCGCTGATATCGCCCTGCTCAAGTACTGTAATATCATAAAAGGAAAGGCCGGATTGCGCCGCTTTTTTCAGCATGCCGCTTATGGCGATAATCAGGATAAGCAGCAGCAGGATAGCGCCGCCGATGATCAGCCATTTTTTCTTCAGCTTATTTTTTCCCAGGGGGTTTTTTACCATATGTCGTCTCCTTAAAGCAGCGGTTTTGCGGCCGGGCTTCTATGTATGTTTTGTCGGCGTTTGGCGGAAAATGAAAAATCCAGCGGTAAAAGCTGGACAGGCTGCGGTTCCGCCGCCGTAGGCAACCTAGCGGTGTATGTATTTTAGTCAGGGGCCGATCTAAGTAAAGCAGCAGCCCGCGAACAATATTATACCTTATTCGCGCCGGGTCGGCAATATCCCTGTGCCAAAACAGATATTTTGTCCTCCGCGGCTATTTGGCATGATGACCGGCCGCCCCCGTCGCCGCATACGGACAATTTCCCTTAAACAGGCTTAGTAACGCCGCTGCGCCGTTCTTTGCTTAGCCCGCCCGCTAGGGGCTCCACTTCCGGTTGGAGGAAAGTGGCGCGCATGATCGACGCCTCGCCGAATTTTTCCCGTATCCTGTCTACGGCGGCATCAGCCCGCGCCAGCTTCTCATAGTTATCGTCGCTAAACAGGCAATACTGGCGCGACGGCTCACTGGTCAGCATAGCGACAGACACGCCTAGCTGGCGCAGCGGGGTATGCCCGTCCCAAAGTTCGTCAAAGAGGCGGCAAGCGTCGCGGTAAATTTCCGAGGTGGCGTCCGTAGGTTCCTGCCGGCGCGCCTGGCGGCGCAGATCCTGAAAATCCCGGGTGCGCAGGGAAACGCAGACTAGGCTGCCGGACTGGCCGTCCCCGCGCATGCGCATAGCCACGGTTTCGCTCAAAGAGAGCAAGACGCGTCGGGCCAGGCTGCGCTCACAGATATCGCGCGCCGTAGTCGTGGAATTACCATAGCTTTTATTGAGCACGCTCGCTTCGCTTACCGCGTCGTCGCAGCGGCCATTGGCAAAATCCCATAGCAGTTTGCCCTGCTTATGCAAATGACGGCGCAGGCGTTGCGGATCGGCGGCGGCCAGCTCGCCGATGGTATTGATGCCAAGCATTTTCAGCCGCGTTTCTGTGGCCCGGCCTACATAAAAAAGATTGCGCACCGGCAGCGGCCACATTTTATCGGCGATTTCCCCGGGAAACAGGGTCTGCACCTGATCCGGCGCGCCCAGGTCGCCCGCGATTTTAGCCAGCAGCTTATTGTCGGAGACACCGACGGTAACGGTAAAGCCCAGCTCGTCCCGGATGCGCTTTTTGATTGTTTGCGCCGCGGCGGCCGGTTCGCCGTATAGCCTGGCAGTGCCGCTGAGATCTGCCCATGCTTCATCGATCGAGTATTGCTCCACCTGCGGCGCCAACTCGCGCAGCAGCCCGATAAAACGGCGCGAGGCCGCGACATACAGCGCATAGTCCGGCGGCTCCACCACCAGCTCCGGGCATTTCCGCCGCGCCTGCCACAGCGGTTCGCCGGTTTTGACGCCATAGGCCTTGGCCGGCGCGCTCTTGGCGAGGATGATGCCATGCCGCCGC
>JAAYYR010000158.1 GCA_012515255.1 Clostridia bacterium
GTGCATATGATATAAATATCAAATTTCTCTGGGAAGGCGGGTTATGAATGGCTAATATTAATCTGCGCGACATGGTTTCGCTAAAGGCGATAAAATGCGTACTTTATGGCGTAGGCGCCGCCTTATTGCTGATGCTGGTTCTATCCTTTTTCGCGGCCTTGATCGTACATATCGGCGGCATGCTTGACCGCAGCTTATACATCTGCGCTATTTTGGTCGAAATTATCGCCGTATTCGGCGGCGCCTATTTAGCGGCTCATCTTCATGGCAGCCGGGGTTTAATGATGGGCTTGGCCTGCGGTTTGCTCGTATTTGTCCTTATGCTCATCTTTGGCGGCGCGGGTATTATTTCTCCCTGGCTTAAGCTGCTTTATTGTACGATAGCCGGTATGGCGGGGGGCTTCCTCGGCATTAAATGAGGCGGTATTATTTACCGCCCCTTGGAGAAAATAAAGCCCGTAAAAAGCGCGGAAGTTTGAAATAAAAAATTTTCATGGCAAATCCTCCTTATTTAGCCTTTACCATATACTATTCGCCAAAGGCCGGAGGGTTTCTATTTCAGCCATTTTTTTATTTCCGCGGCAACGGTATCCGTGTCTCCCCGCACTTGACGCAGCTTTGGCAACGCTTTTATAAAGCTCGTGCCATAGCGTTTCTCGACGATGCGCTTGTCAAGGACGCAAAAAACGCCGCTATCTTTATCTGTCCGGATTAAGCGGCCGAAACCTTGCTTAAAACGGATCAGAGCCATCGGCAAGCTATAATCCTTGAATGACGATTTACCCGCAGCCTCCAGGCGCTCCATGCGGGTAGCGGCAAGCGGCGTATTTGGCGGCCAAAACGGCAGCCGCACCACAACGATCAGCGACAAAGCCTCGCCGATCACATCAACGCCCTCCCAAAAGCTGGCCGCGCCGAGAATGCAGCAACGCTCCTCGTTTTTTAGCCGCTTTACCAGCATATAGGGGTCGCCGCTCACGCCATGCGCCAGCACTGATATGCCCTGCTCCTGCAGAGGGCGGTTAATCTCCCTGTACACATTCTTTAACTGCTGATGCGAGGTAAACAGCACGATAGCCCGGCCCTTGGAGGCGCTGAGCAGCCGTATCAAGCAAGAGGAAATGGCGGCGGTAGCCTTTTTTTCCGGACAGTTGCTCCAATCAGGCAGATCATCGACAATCGTAAACAGCACCTGGTCTTCAAAGTAGAATGGCGAAGGCAAGGTCAGCTCACGCGCAGGCTCGGGCAATAAGTCAAGTCCGGTACGCCGTTTGAAATAGGAAAAGTCGTCATTGATGCTAAGCGTCGCCGAGGTCATAATTATGGCTTCGGTTTTTTCGTATAGCAAACTCGTGAGCAAGCTGCTGATCTCGATGGGAGCGATGCACAGCCCCGGCTTGCGCTCAGCGTCATGATATTCGACCCAGGCCACATAATTATCGTCGCTGTCGCTGATGCAGGAGCGTATGGTATCGGCAAGGCTGCGGCCCACGGCGGCCAGACTAAATAATTCCTCAAAGCCGCGCGGCAGGCTTTGTTTATCTCCGTCGATCATGCCGGCGCGGGCTAAATCCAGGATCTGAAAGCTGGTGGCGGATAATAGAGAAAGGCTGTTGTCCAATTCGTCCGCTAACTGCAAGATCAGCGGCCAGTCGCAATGTTGGCGGTGATGCGATAAAATACGCAGCCTGGCCGGAAGGAAATCTTCCCGCAGCATTTCCTCATGAAAGAAACCATCCAGCGCGCCATAAAATTTTTCCGCGGCCACGACGATCGCTTCATTTTGCATCTCAAGCTTTTCGGTCAGCATAGCAATTTGCTCGCTGCCGTCCAGCGCGAAAATATTTCCCTGCGA
>JAAYYR010000159.1 GCA_012515255.1 Clostridia bacterium
TGCGCCGCCTTGATCACCGTATCCTTGGCCTGCTTGATATCCATAGCGTGGATATATAGCTTGCTGTTATCCGGCGCAACCCTGAGCACCACGGAACCGGGCGTCAGCGTGATCAGCAGCGATAAAAGCGTGATCTCCCAATTATCCTTCAGCCTGGTGGGGAGAGAAAAAATGCCGCCCTCAAACGTCATTTTCGGCTTGACGACCTGCTTGGTCACAAAAACAGCGGAAGAAATCAGCGCCGTAATAAAAACCACGGCAAGCTTGATCGCCGCCCAAAGCCTTTTTAAATAAAGGGAGAGGTGAAAAAACGGCGCATCAGGAATAGCAGACCAAGTCCGACCAGGTAACCGGTGAGAAAATTGAGCATGCTCCAGTGATCGCTGAACTGCATCCACAAAAAAGCGATGGCAATATTTAATAATAACTGCGCGGCCAATTAAATCACCTCGCCCAATACCGCTTGCAGATAAATATCAGGGTTCATCAGCCCATTACCAGCGAGCGCGATATAGGGATAAAAGAGCTCGGCGCCAATCCCCAGCAGCGCTCCGGCTAAAGTCAGGATCAGGCATGGATACAGCAGGCCTTTGGCGCTGCCTTTTTCCATGGCCCGGGGCAAAACAGTCTCGCCCCAAAAACCGTTAATAAATATTCGCAGCAATGAATATAAGACCATGAGGCTGGAAAGCAGAGCAATCCCGGCCAGCCAGAAATAGCCGCCATGCTCCGCGCCCCCGGCCAGGGCCTGCCGAATGATCAGAACCTTGCCCGGGAAACCACTCCAGGGCGGCAGTCCGGTCAGGGCGAGGGCTGTGATGAAAAACAGCCAGCCGGTCAGGGGATGATTGCGGATCAGGCCGCTTATTTCCTGGAGCCTGCCATGTCCGACAATGATGATAATCACGCCGCCAAGCAGGAATAATAAAGCCTTCATCAGCATGTCATGCATCAAATAGTAAATGGAGCCGATGACAGAGTCAAGAGTAAAAACAGCCAGACCCGCGATAATAAAACCGACGCCAATGATCACATTATAGGATAAGATCGACCGGATATCTTTGCCCGAGACCGCGCCCAGCCCGGCCAAAAGCATGGTCAGCGCCGCTAATACAGCCATCAGGTCATGGGTCAGCCCGGGCTGATGATAAAAGATCAGGGTAAATGTGCGTAAAATGGCGTACACGCCCACCTTGGTCAGCAAAGCCGCGAACAGGGCGGCCACGGCCACAGGGGGTGCTCCGTAGGCTCCGGGCAACCAGAAGAATAAAAAGAGAGCAGACTTGAGGCTGAACACGATCAGTAGAAGCACCGCAATCACAGAAATAAAACCGCTTTGCCCCGCCTCGGCGACGAGCTGGGCAAGATGCGCCATGTTCAAAGTGCCGAATACCGCGTACAGGTAGGCGACAGCCACGAGGAACAGCATGGAGGAGACGGCGTTAAACACCACGTATTTGATGGTTTCCCGCAATTGGATTTTTGTCCCGCCTAAAGAAAGCAGTACATATGAGGCTAAAAGTATCACCTCGAAGCAGACAAAAAGATTAAACAGATCGCCGGTCAAAAAGGCGCCGTTGACCCCGGCGATCAGAAATAAAAACAAGGGATAGAAATAGAAGCGTTCCCTGTGTTCGCCGATGGAGCGGAAAGCAAACAGCAGGCAGGCCATGGCTACCAGGCTGGACGTAACGAGCAGCAGGGCGGAAAACATATCCGCCACGAATACGATGCCAAAAGGCGCGGGCCAGCCTCCCATTTCCAGAAGCTGCACCCCGTCCCGCGACGCCTGCGCCGCAAGCAGCAGGGAAGCCGCGCCCGTCAAAACTATGGCCAGCAGGCTCAGCAATCGCCGGAAGATGATGTTTTTGCGGAAAATGGCCGTTATCAAGCCGCCCAGCATAGGTATAAGCAGCGGCAATACGACTAAATTATTCATGCTCAATATCCTTTAAGCTTTCCATATCGTCGCTGCCCAGCTCGCCGTGCGCCCGGTAGGCGAGAACGAGCAAAAAAGCTGTTATGGCGAAGTTGATCACGATGGCAGTGAGGATCAGCGCCTGCGGCAAAGGGTCGGCGTATGATGTTTTGCCCAAAGCCAGCAGCGGCGCATCGCCTTTTTTCAGGCCGCCCATGGTAATGATCAGCAAATGGGTGGCATGAGAAATGATTGCCGAGCCTAAAATAATTCTCAGTAATTTTCTTTCCAGAATAAGATAGACGCCGATGGTAAAGAGGACGCCAATCAATATGGACATTAACGTTTCCATGCGCAGGTGTCCTCGCTTATCATATAAATGATTGACATGGCGGTGCCAAATACCGCCAGCGCTACGCCGATATCAAACAGCAAAGATGTGGCAAGCTCTATGTGTCCGAAAACAGGAATATGCAAATGAAAGATGTTCTGGCTCAAAAACGGCTCGCCAAAGATCAAAGAACCCATGCCTGTCATAACCGCAATCAATACGCCGACAGCGGCCAGGGTTTTGAAATCAAAAGGAAAGCCGGTGCGGACAATCCTGATATCATAAGCTAAAAGCAGCAAGGATACGGCCGCGGCGACCATAAGGCCGCCCACAAAGCCGCCGCCCGGATTATGATGCCCGCCGGCCAGCAAATACACGGAAAAAGCCAAAATAATATAGGCGGCCATTTTGGTGACGGTCTGTAAGATCACATCTTTGCCTTTCATCGGAAATCCTTGCCTCCCAGACGCAATTTTATCAGCGCGTACACGCCTAAGCCGGCCATGGCGAATACCAGTATCTCCAGCATGGTATCAAAGCCGCGGAAATCAACGATGATGGCGTTGACGATATTCCGCGCACCGGCCAATTGATAGGAATCCTCAAAGAAACGGGAGATCGGCGCAAAAGCGCGATTACCCTGGGCGGACAGGGCCATAACCGTAACTAATGCGCCAAAAGCGACGGATACCGCCAGATTGCCGGGGCGGAATTTTCTTTTGGCCGTCTTCTCAGACAGCTCCGGCAGAAAATAGAAGCAGAGCAGGAATAATACAGTGGTCACGGTTTCCACCACTAATTGGGTAAGAGCCAAATCGGGCGCGCGGAATACGACAAAGAACATGGCCACCACATAGCCCATGGTTCCCAAACCAATGATGGCCGGCAGCCTTTTATTGCTGAATAAGACCAATAAAGCGGCGCCCACCAGCACTAAGGCTAAAATCAGCTCATACGGCAGTATCGGGCTGTTTGCTGCGGGGTCGAAAGCCCAACCGCCGCAGTAGATCATCAGCCCGGCCAGCAATAAGGTGGTGAAAATAAGGATATAGGCCAGATAATCCCTGACCGAGCCGGTCATATACATATTGGTGAGCCGCAGGGACAGGGCTTCGCCTCCCTCCAGCAGCTTATTATAGAGCAAGTTAAAGCTAAAGCGCGGGGACAGGCGATTAAAAGCGGCCGCCCATTTTTTCCGCAGCCCGAACAGGACTAAGCCGGCGATAATCACGCCGATAGTCATCAATAATGCCGGGCTGATGCCATGCCA
>JAAYYR010000160.1 GCA_012515255.1 Clostridia bacterium
GACGACGCCCTCGCGCGCCAAAAAGCGGTAAAAACTGCGCAGGCTGGAAATATGCCGGCCCAGCGTCGATTTTTGCAGCCGCCGCCGCTCGCGCAAATAGCGGCTATAGGCGCGGGCGTCGTCAATATTGACCGCCGCGAAATCGCAGGATGTATCTGCTGTTCCCTCGCACATAAACGCCGCGAAATCGCGGATATCCTTCTCATAGGCGATCAGGGTATTAGCGGCGGCATTGCGCTCCACCAGCAGGTAGCGTTTAAATTTTTCAATCTCTTTTTCCATATTCCCACCTCATCACTACGCGTTACAACCGCTGCGCCGCCCGGCGCTTTGTGCGCTCTTACGATGTGCAATAATGCCGCCGCCATTCTTAGGTTCAGGCATTATACAACTGATAGTAAATGCCGCGCCTGGCCAGCAGTTCCTTATGGCTGCCCTGCTCAGCCACGCCATCCTCTGTCAGCACCCAGATGACCTTGGCGTTTTTGATCGTGGTCAGTCGATGGGCAATGGTAAAGGTGGTGCGGCCCTCGGCCAACTGCTCCAGCGAGCTTTGCACGACCCGCTCGCTTTCATTGTCCAAGGCAGACGTGGCCTCATCCAAAATGAGGATCGGCGGATTTTTCAAAAAGGCGCGGGCAATGGAAATACGCTGCTTCTGGCCGCCGGAGAGCCGCGCGCCGCGCTCGCCAAGATATGTGTCATAGCCATTGGGCAGCTCCATAATGAAATCATGGGCATTAGCCTGGCGGGCCGCTTCCATGATCTCCCCGCGGGAGGCGCCGGGCTTGCCGTATTCGATATTATCCGCCACCGTACCGGTAAACAGATACACCTCCTGCTGCACCATGCCGATATTGGCGCGCAGGGACTGCAGCTTGACGCCGCGGATATCCTGGCCGTCGATCAAGATGCGGCCGCTGACCGGCTCATAAAAGCGGGGGATGAGATTGGTAAGGCTGGTTTTGCCCACGCCGGATGGGCCGACCAAAGCCACATGGTCGCCGGGCCGCACATGCAGCACGATATCTGAAAGCACCTGCTTTTCCGGCTCATCAGGATAGCAGAAGCAGACATGGTCAAAAACAATATCGCCGCGAATATCCACGAGCTCCACCGCGTCGGACGCATCCTCGATATCCACAGGCTCGTCCATGATTTCAAGAAAGCGCTCAATGCCGGTCATGCCGCGCTGGAATTGCTCCACAAAATCAATGATGCGGCGCAAAGATGCGAGCAGCAGGCCGATATAGAGCAGATACGCCACCAACTCGCCAGGGGTGATATGGCCCCGCAGCATGAAGATCGCGCCAAAGACCAGCACCATCAGGTACATCAGGCCGTCGAAGACCTGGAAGGTGGCGACCAGGCCGCCCATGACCTTATAGATACGCGAGCGCAAGGAAAGAAAATTCTCATTGCCGACGGCAAATTTTTCCTCCTCCATGCGCTCATTGGCAAAAGATTTGACGACGCGGATACCAAGCAGGCTGTCTTCGACCTGGGCATTGATCTCGCCGATCTGGCGCCGGCTCTGACGCCAGCCCTCATTCATCTTATTATTAAAATAATTGGTCGTCCACAGCAGCAAAGGCATGGCGATCAAAAGGCTCAAGGCCAGCCAGATATTCATACTGGCGAGAATGCCGAGCGGAATGACGAATTTGAGGAAAGCGATGAGGAATTCTTCCGGGCAATGGTGGGCAAACTCGGTGATCTCAAACAAATCAGTGGTGATGCGGGACATGATCTGCCCCACCTTAGTATTATTGTGGAAATTAAAGGACAGTCGATGCAAGTGGCGAAACAAATCGCGGCGCATATCGGTTTCGATCCTGGCGCCGACAATATGCCCCACTGTGGTCATAAAATAATACGATACGGTATTGATCACGCGCAGGCCCAAATATAGTCCGGCCAGCGTGAGGATAATGCGCACTGTTAAGCCGGCCAGATTCTCGGCCGCTGTATCAGTGAGATAGCTGATGATCAGCGGCAGCGCGATATCGCAGGCCGTGGTCAGCGCCGCGCAAAGCAAATCAAGGGCGATCCAGCCCTTGTACTTGCTCATATACGGCAAAAAACGGCGAAAAAGCTTACGGTAAGACATAGATACTCCTTCTGCTGCCCGTCTGCGGCATGGCTTTATCCGCAGGGGTTGGAGACAGCGTCATATCAAAAATAAAACGGTGTTGCGCCAAAATACACTTGAATAAAATCGTCGATCGCTTGCAAGGCGCGCTCGCTATAGGCCAGATTACGCCCTGCCTTGCCCTGGCGCACTGTGGTCGCGACCGGCGGGAAAAGGCTGAAATTAACATTGCTGGGCTGGAAATTACCGGCGCTATTGCTTAAATGATGCAGCAGCGCGCCATGAGCGCTCTCACGCGGGAATTGGGGCAAAGGCTCGCCAAACATGAGCGCCGCGGCGAAAATACCGGCCATCAGCCCCGAGGCGGCGGATTCCACATAGCCCTCGACGCCGCTGATTTGGCCGGCAAAAAGAATCTCCGGCCGCTGCTTCAGCCTAAAAGCGCCGTCAAGCAGGCGCGGCGCATTGATATAGGTATTGCGGTGCATCGAGCCGTAGCGCAGGAATTCCGCGTCCTGCAGGCCCGGTATCATCTGAAAGACCCGCCGCTGCTCCCAGTGGCGCAGCCTTGTCTGAAAGCCGACCATATTATAGGCGCTGCCCTCACGATTCTCGCGGCGCAGTTGCACAACTGCATAAGCCTCGCCGCCCTGCGGCAATTCGAGACCTACCGGTTTGAGCGGGCCAAAGCGCAGGGCGTCCTCGCCGTAGCGGGCCATGCTCTCAACCGGCATACAAGCGGCGAAATGCTTTTCCTGCTCAAAATCATGCAAAGGCGTCACCTCGGCATGCACCAGCGCCTGCCAAAAGCTGCGGTATTGCGCTTTGCCCATGGGGCAATTGAGATAATCGTCGCCGCTGCCCTTGCCGTAGCGGGAGGCGAAAAAGGCGGCTTTGATATCAATGCTGTCCGCGTCGATGATCGGCGCGATGGCGTCATGGAAAAAAAGATGATCCTCGCCGGTCAGATCGGCGATAGTCCGGCTCAAAGCCGGTGAAGGCAGCGGCCCTGCGGCGATGATCGTCAAACCGCCGCCGGCCGGGATGTCGCGCATTTCCTCATTGACTACCGTAAGCAGCGGATGCGCGCGCAGAGTCTGCTCCACCGTAAGCGAAAAAAGCCGCCGGTCGACAGCGAGCGCGCTGCCCGCGGGTACGGCATTGGCGTCGGCCGCGGCGATGATCAGCGAACCCAAGCGCCGCATTTCCTCCTTGAGCAGTCCTACGGCATTGGTAGCCGCCGCGGCGCGCAAGCTATTGGAGCAGACCAGCTCGGCAAAATTGCCGCTACTATGAGCAGGCGTCATCACATCGGGGCGCATTTCATAAAGGCGTACCGGTATGCCCCGGCGCAATAATTGATATGCTGCTTCCGAACCGGCCAAACCGGCGCCGATGATTGTGACTGGCTTCATTTTTACCTCCGCGATACTGGCGGCCCGCAAGCTCATTGCCCCCGGACGGCTTATTTCCCCCTTGCTTGCATAGCCGGCCTAAGCTTGACCGCCGCGCAGCCGCGCCCGGGAAGCGCCTGATCCGGCATAATGGCAAAGCCACGCTTATCCGGCGGCAATTGTGCGGCGCGGCTATCAAATAATCGGGGAATATTATTTTTTGTTTTTGGCCGGGCGGCCTTTAGGCTTTTTTGCCTCGCCGCTGCGGCTGGGGCAATCCTTATTGGGACAGATAATCTGCTTGCCGCCGCCGCGCTGATTGCGCTCGCTCAATTGGGTGCCGCAATCCGGGCATTTTTCCTCAATCGGCAAATCCCAGGAAATATAGCGGCATTGCGGATAATTGCCGCAGCCATAGAAAATGCGGCCTGTCCTGCTCTTATGCTGGACTATTTGCCCGCCGCAGGCCAGGCATGTGACAGGGGTGACATTGACGATGGCCTTGGTATTGCGGCATTCCGGAAAGCCGGAGCAAGCGAGGAAGCGCCCGTAACGGCCCATGCGGTACACCATGGGCAGGCCGCATTTCTCGCAGACCTCGTCGCTTTTTTCCGGCTCAATCACAATTTTCTCGATCTCCTCCTCAGCCGCTTTGAGCGTTTGCTCAAAAGGCCGATAAAAGGTTTCCACCACCTGTGTCCATTCGGCCTTGCCTTCCTCGACCTGATCCAGCTTGTTCTCCATCGAAGCGGTGAACTCAACATCAATAATATCGGCAAAATAATTCTTCATCAGATCGATAACTAAGATGCCCAGCTCCGTGGGGAAAAGCTGTTTTTCTTCCCGCACCACATAGCAGCGGCTGAGTATGGTATCAATAGTCGGCGCATAGGTGGAGGGGCGGCCGATGCCCAGCTCCTCCATTGTTTTGATCAGCATTGCCTCATTAAAGCTGGGCGGCGGCTGCGTGAAGTTTTGCTTGGTATCAAGCTGGGCAAGCGGTAATGTCTCCCCCTGCTTGACCATTGAGATCTCGCTGATATCCACGCGCTCGCCTTCTTCTTTATCGCAGCAGGAGTCGGCGGACTCTGTTTTGCCGTCATTGTACACCTGCAGATAACCGTTAAAGCGGATGATTCTGCCGGTGGCGCGAAACAGGCAGTTGCCGGCCTTGACCTCCACCGTGGTCAGGTCGATGATCGCGGGCGTCATCTGGCTGGCCACAAAGCGCTCCCAAATCAGCTTATACAGCTTATACTGCTGCGGCGTGAGATAAGGCTTGAGCGCCGCCGGCGTACGCTCCACGGATGTGGGGCGGATCGCCTCATGCGCGTCCTGCACCAGGCCCTTGCCGCTGCGGTATTGATTCGGCTTCTCCGGCACAAAAGCGCGGCCGTATTTACCGAGGATAAACTCCCTGGCCTGGTTCTGCGCCTCCTCATTGATACGCACGGAGTCGGTGCGCATATAAGAAATGAGGCCGATATTCTTACCCCCCACCGCTATGCCCTCATAGAGCTGCTGGGCGATCTGCATCGTCTTTTTGGCCATCATCGACAGGCGGCGCGAGGCCTCCTGCTGCATGGCCGAGGTGGTAAAGGGCGGTACCGGATTTTTTTTCTTTTCTTTAACCGTAACCGAGTCCACAGTATACTTGGCGTCGGCCAGACCGGCTAAAATCTCGTCCACAGCCTCGCGGTTGGCTAAAACCGCCTTTTTATTATTAACCCGCACCAGCTTAAGCGTTAATTCTTTATCGCCGACACGCAGGCGGGCGTAAATATTCCAGTATTCTTCCGCTACGAAATTCTTAATCTCTTCCTCGCGGTCGCAGATCAGCCGCAACGCTACCGATTGCACACGGCCGGCGGACAGGCCTTTTTTGACCTTTTTCCATAGCAGCGGGCTGATGCCGTAGCCGACCAGGCGGTCAAGGATGCGCCGCGCCTGCTGCGCCTCCACTTTCTTGATATCGATTTCCTGCGGCGAAGCAGCGGCCGTCTTGACCGCGCTGTCCGTAATTTCATTGAAAGTGATGCGGCAGCGGTCATTATCCAAACCTAAATATTCCCGCAAATGCCAGGCGATCGCTTCTCCCTCGCGGTCCGGGTCGGAGCCGAGCAAAACGCGGTCGGCTTTTTTCGCCTCGTCGCGCAGCACCTTGATCGTGTCCCCCTTACCGCGGATTGTGATATAATGCGGCGCGAAATTATTCTCCGCATCAACGCCCAAAGTGCTTTTCGGCAAATCGCGGATATGGCCCATAGAGGGCTTGACCACATAATCCTTGCCCAGTATCCGCTCGATTGTCTTGGCCTTGGTGGGGGACTCCACGATGATCAGTGTTTTCATTCAGTTACTTCTTCCTTTCGCTTGTTTGCTTATGGGTAATGTTTGTCCTAAATGATGCTCCGGGCGCTTAGCCCGGTAAAGTATCTTTGGCAATTTAACGCCATCATCATACACCGATGTGAAATTTGCGGCAAATCAGCCGATATTTTTCACCACGGCCTGGTAATATTTGCCGGGCAATTGTTTGATCAGGCCGCGGATCTCTAGCATAGTGAGGGTGGCGGCGAGCGTCGCGGCGGAAAGCCCCAGTTGCTCTTGAGCCGCCAGCTCGTCGAATTGTAAAGGCGTCAGCGTTAGCTGCAGTATTTTCCGCTCCTCGGCCGAAATCGTTCCGGCCTGCAGGCTGACCTGGTCGCGCTGCGGTACCTGCCGCAGCGGCCGGTCGGTATATTTGCCCCAGATATCAGCGGCTGAGGTAGCCATGACCAGTTTCGGGCATTCCTGAATCAGCTTATTCGTACCGCGGCTACAAGGGCTCGTGATCGGCCCGGGGATAGCGAATACATCCTTGCCCTGTTCCAGCGCATGATTGACCGTATGCATGGTGCCGCTATGCACATCAGCCTCTATGACCACCACGCCCGCAGCCAGCCCGCTGATGATGCGATTGCGGCGGGGAAAATTCGACGCAAAGGCCAGGGTGCCGAGAGGGAATTCGCTGATTACGGCGCCGCTCTCGCAAATTTTGCGGTACAGCTCGCTGTTCTCGCGGGGATAAATCACATCAAGACCGCTGCCTAGCACGGCCACTGTGCGGCCTGAGGCTGCCAAAGCCGCCTTATGGCAGATAGTGTCGATGCCGCGCGCCATACCGCTGACGATGCAAGCGCCCTGATAAGCCAGGTCGCGGGAGAGGATCTCAGCCACCTGGCAGCCATAGGGAGTGACGCGGCGCGAGCCGATCAAGGCCAGGCACAGCTCATGCTCGCCCGGTAGTTCGCCCCAGTAAAACAGCAGCAAAGGCGGATCGTAAATCGAAGTTAGCGCCTGCGGATAATCAGCGTCGCCAAGGCAGGTCAGGTGGCAGCCATAAGCGCGCCAGGCGGCATAGAGCTTGTCCGGGGCAATGCTATTGCGCTGCGCCAGCACATCGCTCATAACCCGGCTGGAGAGAATAGCGATATCAGCCCAGCGCTCAGGATGATGCCAGGCAGCTTCGGCGTCGCCGGCGAAAAAATCAAGGATGCTGGCGATTATACCGCTGCGCAGCTTAAAGATACAATTAAAGGCCAGATAATAATTGACCTGCCGCTCCATAACCTACCCTTTCCCGCCCGGCCGCAGGCTTTATTTTTTGCCTTTGAAACTGCCTTGGGCGAGGATATTGGATGCGTAGACCGTAATCAGCCGCTCTTGCTGCCGCTGCCGCTCCAGGGCGATGTGGATCAGGCGCTCCACGAGCGCGTCAAAGGCTAAGCCCGCCGGTTCAAAAAGATAAAAAGCTAAGGAGCCGGGTATCGTGTTCAGCTCATTGACAAAGATGTCGCCGCTTGCTTCATTGATCAGGAAATCGACCCGGCAGACGCCGCGGCAATCAAGAGCCGCGAAAGCCTGCTGCGCCAAATCCTGCAGCCGCAGCGCCAAGGCATCGTCCGCATCGAGGATGCGGCGTTTGGAACCGCTCATGCCCTTGGCGGGGCCGGCATTGAGATATTTATCGGCAAAAGAGAGTATATCCGCCGCAGCCATCGGCTCCTCGCATACAGAAGCGACAGTCTGGCCCGGCGCGCCCAGCACCGCACAGTTGATCTCGCGCAGCGGCTGCACCGCCTTTTCAACGATCAGCCGGTCGCTGAAGCTGGCGGCCAGCTCGATCGCTTCTGCTAAGGCCTGCTCATCCGCAACGCGGCTGATGCCGATGGAGGAGCCAAGATTGGCCGGTTTCACCACGAGCGGCAAGCCGAGCTTTTCTTTGATCTCCGCCACAAGCCGCTCTCCGTCCTCATGCCATTGCCAGGAGCTGTAAGCCAGATAATCCACGACAGGCAGGTTGTTTTCCCGCAACACAGCCTTCATCATAATCTTATCCATGCCCACAGCCGAGGAGAGCACGCCCGGCCCGGCATAGGGGATGCCGGCCATCTCCAGCAGCCCCTGCAGGCAGCCGTCCTCCACGCTGGTGCCGTGGCCCACGGGCAAAGCGACGTCGATCCGCTGCCGCCAGGGCTTTTTCAGCCGGGAGCCGCTTCGCTCCACGAGTTCTTTTTGGCCGAAATTGACGCTGAGCTCCACAGGGATCGCAGCCGCGAGCAGCTTTTTCATCTCGCGGAAAGAGGCTACGTCAGCCAATGCTTCGCCGCTGTACCATTGGCCGTCCTTAGCGATATAAATAGGCACAGCATGGTATTTTTCCTGATCAAGGGCGGCCATGGCCTGCTGACCGGAAATAATGGACACCTCATGCTCCACGCTCCGCCCGCCAAAAATGACGCCCACATTAATTTTTATTCTTTCCGCCATATTAGGCCACCCCTTATTATTTGATCCGCGCACCGCTTATTTGCGCGGTCCCAAAGCATATTCATATTAATATTCAACTCCCCGCCCAAGGAAGCCTTCTCAGGCCGCGCGCGCCAATAGGCGGCAGCAGCCACGCCCCGCGCCCGCCAAAGCCGCCTGCATCCGGCTTGGCGGGGTCTTATTCATTATAAGTATCCGGCAAATCATTCTCAAACAACACCACATCGCCCGGCCGAACGATGCGGCCCAGATGCTGCCTGGCCTCGTTCAGGTCGGCGACGACAATCAGCCGCTCCCGCGCATAATCCGCGGCCAACGCTCCCTCGCGCAGCGGCCGGCTCTGCGCCGGGCCAACGAGGATGATCCAATCGCAAACCGCCGCCATGTGCCGCCCCAGCTCGAAATTAAGCTCATACTCGCGTTCACCCAGCTCTACCATGCCGGGAGTGACGATGATTTTCTGGCCGCCGCCAAAGGCAGCCAGCACCTCCAAAGCCGCCTTGGCGCCGGCGGGATTGGCATTGAAAGCGTCGTCGATGACGCTGTAGTCTCCAGCGGGCCGCAGTTGCAAGCGATGCTCGATCGGCCGCAGGGCTTTGACAGCCCTTTGCATTTGCGCCAGGCTTAGCCCCAATTGATCCGCCACGGCAAGGCTAGCCAGAATATTGCTCACCATATGCCGCCCCAAAAGGCAGGTGCTGAACTCGCCGCTTTCGCCGCCATGATGATAGACAAAAGTCGCGCCCTGAGGGCCGTAGCTGATCTGATCAGCCCAGTAATCGAATTCCGGGTTCAGCCCGTAGCGCAAAACACGGCTTGGACTGCGCTGCAGATTGGCCGCGATGCGGGGATCATCGCCGTTGACTATGGCCAAGCCATCCGGCGGCAGACTCTCGATCAGCTCGAATTTGGTGTCAATAATCGCCTCGACGCTGCCGAAGCTCTCCAGGTGCTGCTCGCCGATAGCCGTGAGCACGCCGAGCTTAGGCCGCACCAAAGCGCAGAGTTCGGCGATATCGCCCCGCTGCTTGGCGCCCATTTCGCATACGAAAATCTCATCGAGCGGCGAAAGAGTTTCGCGGATCACCCGCGTCACGCCCATCGGCGTATTGAAGCTGCCCGGCGTAACGCAAACCCGGTATTTTTCGCCCAGCACAGCGCCCATGATCAGCTTAGTGCTGGTTTTGCCGTAGCTGCCGGTAATGCCGATCTTGACCAGTTCCGGCAGTCCGGCGATTTTATCCGCAGCCTGATGCAAAAACCCGTCGTTAATACTTCTTTCCCTGGGGCCGAGCAACCAATTAGCGGCGATTACATACAAAGAGGCCAAAGCGCACATCACAATCAGCGCCGCGCCGATTAGCAGCGGATAGGGGAAAATGAGCAGGATAAGCGCGTCGGCCGCCACCAGAGCAACGGCGAGGACATATAGCCGCCGGGCCCGCGGTGTGAAAACCAGCGGCTTTTTCTCCCGGGCGGGGCGCGGCCAATAAATCAGCAATAGCAGGCCGCATAAGCAAATCTCCGCGATAGCAAAGGCCAGCGTATTGATTAACGCCAAAAGCGGCGGCAAAAAAAGCACTAGCTCCGCCTTGCGGTATTCTTTGCGCCAGCGGGCGGCATACCATTGCCAGTAACGGTCAATGCGGTAAGTATGCTGCTGCATCATATGCACATGGCGGCGCAGAGGGGATACGATCACATAAGCCGCGCCGCCGAAAATAGCCATAATAATCAATACCGTCATAATTAGTCCCTGTCCCCCGGCTCACAGTTCATGGATGGGTAAGAAAATAGTCCACCACAGCGTAAAAGCGGGCCGAGTCGTCGACAAAGCTGAAATGGCCGCAATGCGGCAAAACCGCCAGGCCCGCGTCTGGAATCAGCTCCTCCATCAATTGGCCGTCCGCCAAAGGCGTGGCTGCATCATCCTCGCCCCAGATCAGCAAGGTGGACACGGCGATCTGCGGCAGCAGCTTGCGCAAATCCTCATTGACGACGCGGACAAAAACCTGGCGCATCACGCCTTCCGCCGCCCGATAATCCGAGCTGGGATTACTTTTCAGCCATAGATTCAGCACCTTGGGCGCCGCTTTTTTCAGCCCCGGCAGGGAGAAAATTTTCTTGGCCAGCTTATAGCTGTAAACGCGCGCATAATACCTGGCGCCCCGCTTAGGCACAAGCCCCGCCGAATCGACAAGGATCAGCCGCCCCGCCAGCCCGCGGCTGCCAAGGATGATGGCGATGCGGCCGCCAAAGCTGTGGCCGAGGATAACCGGGCGGTACAAACCCAGCTCCGCGAGAAAATGAGCGACGAAATCAGCATAATCATAGATGCCCCAGGCTGTGGGCGGCGCTTCGCTTTGGCCAAAGCCGGGCAAATCAAGGCTGATCACCCGTGCCAGCTGGGAAAAATGCTTCTGCATCGGCGCCATCACCGAGCGATCAGCGCCCCAGCCATGCAGCAACAGCAAATCCTTGCCCTCGCCCATCACCTGATAATGTATATTCAGACCATTAATTTTTTTTTCCATATTCGCCAGACTACGCCGCCCGCCCTAAATAAATTTTCTTAGAAATTACTTCGTTTATATCATATATAAATGATGATTGCAATCGTTTTTTCTTTTTACCGGTCTTAAACAGCCAGCGCCAAGAGCAAAAAAGCAAAAAAAAAGCCGGTCAGACCGAGCTTCTTTTTTTTAATTGGCAGAGCAGGCCTTTTTGGGGCTGACGCCGTAGTCCAATCAGCGAGCGCGCGTCAGCAACCGCGGGGCGGGAACCTAGATCTTCGCCGCAACAGGGACAATACCAGATGGGATTTTCCGCCGCGGAATAGGATATTTGCCGGCAGGCGGGGCAGCATTTATACGGCATAGGCGTTTCCTTCGGTAACGGGGGCTTCGGCCTGAATTCAGGGCTTGTTATGGCATCGCGGCACAATTAAATCGGGAATTTGCGCTGGGCCAGGCGGATTTTCGCGGCGGCGACACAAATATTTGCGGGGTAATAGTGTCAAAGCGGAAAAGCACTTTTAGGGAATTAGCTCCCGGGTTTGACATAGGTTCAATATAGCAAAAGTATGCGGCAATTTCTGCCGCATACTGTCATGCATCAAACAAAATATCCCCTGTATAAATTCAGGAAAACGCCTCTTGCGACAAGCCTTGCGCCGACTTATTTCGGCGAGGTCACGAGGTCGCTGCGGATCCAGCCCGTTGAGCCGCCGCTCGTTTTCACATTATACCAGATCTCGTCGGAAGTTTGTGTTTGGCTAAGATAAGTCAGCACGGTTCCTTTGCTGACCGTGGTCACCACTGAGCCCGATGTAGAAGCCGAGGCGCGGATATTGACCGAGTCCCCGGTCACGGTAACAGTCTTGGTGGTCACGCCGCCGCTATTGGTATCACCGCCGCTATTACCGCCGCTATTGCTGTCGCCGCCGGTATTGCCGCCGCTATTGCCGCCGGTGCCCTCAAGCATGCCCATGATCTCATCGATCTGGTTTTGCAGCGCGGTAACCTTCACGCCCACCAGTTCATCCACATAAGTTTGGGAAACCACCGGGTCGTCCTTGCTGCCGGGGGTATTGCCGGCGGCGATCA
>JAAYYR010000161.1 GCA_012515255.1 Clostridia bacterium
TCCCTACTGCTTTTGCGCGTCGCTTATGTTTGGGATTCACCAAAAACCTTTCTTAAACTGGCCGGTACCTTTTATTTGACCGCCTTTGCCATGGCGGGCGCGGCTTTGGCCGGCGGCCGCTTGCTGGAGCAAAACGGCATCAGCCTCGGCCCCATGCAGACACTTAAAGCCGGTTCGCTGCTTTTCTCCCTGTTTATCGCCGTCATTTTAGCCCGCCGCGGCTGGTCTGCTCTGCGCCGTAATTGGCGCAAGGAGGACTTCCGGCTTAATATCGAGATCCAGGCCGGCGGGCATAGCTGCCACATGGCCGCACTGCTGGATACCGGCAATGATTTACGCGAGCCGCTCAGCAGCCTGCCCGTACTGGTCGCCGATTATGCGGCCCTGCGCCCACTGCTGCCGGAATATCTGCGGCAGGCATTGGAGGCGCAGGGCAACCATGACCCGGCAAAAATCCTTGACCAGCTTTCTACCCGCGCTCCGGACGGCTGGTTGAGAAGGCTGCGGCTAATACCTTTTGCCAGCATCGGCGAACCAAACGGCTTATTGCTTGGCTTTCGGCCGGATCGGCTGATTTTGCACGGCCCGCCGAAAAGACAGACCAATCAAGCTATGGTCTGCATATCGATTAAGCCGCTCGGTAATGGCTACCAGGCGGTAATCAACCCGGAAATCATCAATGGCGGAGAAAAATATAAGGAGGCGTCATGCGCATGAAGAAATTCTGGTATAACATCTACTTGTATTTATTGAAGCTGCGGACTAAACTGCCTATACTGCAAAAAGTACATTATATCGGCGGCAGCGATATTCTGCCGCCGCCTTTGCCTCCAGAGGAGGAACAGGAGTTGATCCGGCGTCTATCCAATAAAGACCTCGCGGCGCGGCAAATCCTCGTAGAACATAATTTACGCCTGGTAGTCTATATCGCCAGGAAATTCGAAAATAGCGGCGTCGGCATCGAAGATCTAATCAGTATTGGCACTATCGGCCTGATCAAGGCAGTCAACACCTTTGACGCGGCGAAAAAAATCAAGCTTGCCACCTATGCCAGCCGCTGCATCGAAAACGAAATCCTCATGTACTTGCGCCGCTATAGCAAAATCCGCTCCGAGGTCAGTTTCGACGAACCGCTGAATATCGACTGGGACGGCAATGAGCTGCTGCTTTCGGATATACTCGGCACGGATAATGATGTGATCTATAAATCGCTTGAGGGAGAATTGGAACGCCGCCTGCTTTACGCCTCAGTGGGCAAGCTAAGTCAAAGAGAAAAAATAATTATGCAAACCAGATTCGGGCTGTATGGCCAAGAGGAAAAAACACAAAAAGAAGTAGCTGATATGCTGGGGATTTCCCAATCATATATATCACGCCTGGAAAAAAGGATAATTCGCAAATTGCAAAAAGACATACTAAAGGCGGAATGAGCGGTCATTACATCGCCTCTCCGCCTTTAGTATGCTAATATTATCGGTATAATAAGAACATCTGGAAGCTTAGCATTTATCCCTTGCAAAAATTATCTTTAGGCCAAGATAAAAATATTAAATAGCATATCAACCGGGCTGATTTACCCACTATTCACGAGGCGCGGGGAACCAATGCGACGCATCGGCTCCCATAAAAGCCTCGCTTTTTCCCTATAATTTGTGGTATAATTGGCGCACATTTAGCGCCGCCTTAGCGTTAACATTGTGGTATAATAAACTGGTTAGCATAATGAAAAGGCCGGATGTCCACCATAGGCTATTTGCCGGGCATAAACAACTGGCCTTTGGGGACAAGCTTAATGATTTACGCTAATCCCTGACTTCATAGTGACGCCGATCCCGAAACAGCAGGGACAAAGACCATAAGCCGGCCAAGCCAACCACAGCGAAAATAATCCGGCTTACCGCAGCCAGTTGCCCGCCAAAAAGCGCGGCTACAAGGTCATAACGGAAAAAGCCTATCAAACCCCAGTTTATGGCTCCGATGATGATCAAAGCAAGTATGAATTTATCCCAA
>JAAYYR010000162.1 GCA_012515255.1 Clostridia bacterium
CGGTGACGATTCATTGCTGAGCATCGCCGCCACGACCACGGGCGGCCGGTTCCAGACGCTGCCCAGGGCGAATCCGCCCAGAAACAGGGCATAAAAAAACAAGACGACCAGCACGCCGCGCCAGCTTAAGCTTATCCTCGGCAGCCCTTTCATAGAAACCCTCCACATAGGAATTTATGCGCAGGGGAGATTTTGAGAACTGCCCGCCGTCCGCCGGTTAAGAATGTGCCGCCGCACAGCCCGCGGCAGACCCGGCGTAAAAGAGCGTAAGCCGCATTGGCGCCTACATATTTACCCGCCGGGCCGAAAGTGCTATAATCAATAAGCAAAAAGGCATAATAGCCGTTAGCGATCACTAACGAAAAAATACGGGGGCGTGTATGGATATACAACAAAAACCAGGCTCTTGCTGAGCCGGAGAGCAAGCCACCGCCGGTTCGGCGGCACAAGCAAGCAAATGTCCGCTATGCGGCAAAATGGGACAAGCGGTCACAAGCGCGACTGTCGAGCATTTTCTCAATGAAGATAACCGGCGGCGCCTGGCGGACGGCGAGTATTATATCTGCCTCAGCGAAGATTGCCGCGTCGCCTATTATTGTTCCGACCCGCCGGCGATTTTTGAGCAAAATGATATTAATCCACCCATCTGGTTTAAAAAAGACGCCGCGCCCAAATACATCTGCTATTGCAATAAAATAACAGAACAGCAGATTATGGACGCAGTGACCGATCAGGGCGCGAAAACGCTTAAGGATATCATGCGGCTGACCGGCGCCATGCAAAACGCCAACTGCGAAATCAATAATCCGCTCGGCGTTTGCTGCGGGCCGGTTATTCGGCAAACCATAGATAAGGCGCTGAACAAAAGCGGGCAATAACCGGGCGGCGATTGCAAACAACAATAGCGGCCGGCCCGTTTAAGACTAAATATTACAAAATATTTGCTATTTGTCTAAGAAATCGGCAGCGGATCTTATTAATATTTAAGCAGACAAAACAAAGCGGGGTGCCGGGATGAATTTTGATCTTGATGCCAATACCTTTGACCAACTACTAACTGCCCTAGAAGAAGAAAAAGGCTGCTTTTTGGTCAAGCAAATTGATTGCGTATGGTGAAAAATCGAGTCTGTACGCCTCTGGTCAGGGGTCTTAACCGCTGATGAGCCTATGTCCGCTTATCGTTGCCAGGACTATCGGGGAATAACGTTTTTTATTGATCCACAAATCGATGCGGAGGCAAGCATAGAGATCCGGGTCAATCCTTACCGGCAAAAAGGTAAAATAACATTTAGAACCCTCAGGCTGGATTTCAAGGAAACAATCCGCAACAGGGCATAATTTTAGCGCGCTGCTTTTGCCGCCGCGATATTTGACCGGCCATAGCGGCTTGCGTAAAAAAGCCGTGTTTGCCGGAAGGATCAGGCGATTTGAGGCCGAACTCATAAACCGTGGAGGTGAGCCGATGCCAAGCTATGATTTGCAATGCCAGGATTGCGGCCATAAGTTTTCCGTCTTTTGCAGCATCAGCGCCAAAGAGCAACAAAAATGCCCGCAATGCCAAAGCGATAAGCTGCAAAGCATATTCAGCAATGTCAATATCGGCGGCAAGGCAAAGACCGGCGCCGCGCAGCAATCCCCAACCCCAGGCTGAAGCTGCTGCCGATAGCAGGTTGCTATCAGGCCAACCCGGCGCATTGCCGCGGAATATACGCGCATTATAGGCGGCCGCAATAATAGCCGCCCACATCAAATTAACCCCGCCTGAAGCGGGGTTTTAATTATTGGCCGGGGAGCATCTAAATTTTAATTAGGAATATAATCACATAGAGCGTATAATCGGGAGGCACTATGCATGCGCGAAACAGCGACAAGCCGGGGTCATTACTTAACAAACACCACTGATGCCACTACCAATAATGAAAGCGCGCCTTTGGAGCAATTGATGGCCGCCTCTTTAGCCAATTATTGGGCGGCCGCAGACCTATACGCGCGGCTTTTGAATTTTGCGCCCAATGATTTCCACGCTGAATTCCTCCAATATATATTGGCGGATGAAACAGGTTTTTACAATACGCTGACCGACCTGTATGTTTCCCTATTCGGCACCAGACCCATTTTTGACCGCGAGCAGATAGCGTTTACAGACTATCGGGACGGTTTATACAAAGCCATCAAAGCCGAGCTGAATATGCGGCGCTATGATTATGAGATACTTAATTATCTTAGTGAGGATATCAGCAATCTGCAGGCAGCCAATGCTTATCGCCTGGCGGCTTCCGGCCATAATGAGCATTTATCTTTAATTACCATGCTTTATAATCTGGCTACCAGCGTTTTGCGCTAGCGGCGGCAGACATATTGCGGCAAGACAAGACCCGGCCGCAGCCGTAATCCAACAATAAGCAACCCCGCCATCAGGGCGGGGTTTTATCTTACATATTATTGTAGGCGCGATAAAGATGGGATTTGCGTCTTGCGGCGGCATTTTTATGGATAACGCCACGGCCCGCGGTTTTATCAAGGATGCTGACCGAGGCCAGCAATTCTTTTTCAGCGGCCGTTTTATTCCCTTCCGCTACAGCGGTGGTAAATTTTTTGATTTGCGTTTTCATTTCATTTTTGCGGGCCATATTACGCATACGCCGGGTTTCGGCAACCATGACCCTTTTTTTCGCGGATTTGATATTCGGCATTGTATCACCTCCTAATCTGCAAAACTATCTATAAGCAAAAACAGCATATCTTTAATAAACGCAATGGGTATTGTATCATGCTGCATGAGCAAATGCAAGTATTTTTTCTTGCCGCCTGCAAAACGGCTAGCGCGGCCCGGGCGCTTTACCCCTCTGCCGGGCTTTGCCGGTACTGATAGGGAAATTCCACTATCCCCATGGCATAAGGGCCGATCTCATAGGGATTGAAGATCAGGCAAACAGTATTATCCTTGACA
>JAAYYR010000163.1 GCA_012515255.1 Clostridia bacterium
AAAGTTGTTTTTTTACAAATATAATTGTATGCGGGGGCAGGTCATTCTATGCCCGCCCCTAAAATAACCGCCCTTGTCGGAAGCCTCCGATCTCCTGCCCCGCGGCCACTTTATGCATTACAACCAACCCCTGCGGGAAATCGCCAAGCCCCGCGCGAATCAGCGGACGCTAAAAAGCATTGTCCCGCAGGACAATGCTTTTTTCATACGCGCAATGCGATATTTTATTAAGGACGGACGCGCTCTGCCGCCTGCCGGTATATGCGCTCAGCCAGCGGCAAATATTGCGCCAGCATAGCATCTGTTTCCCGCATCAGTTCCGCGGCCTCATCCTGATCCGGCAGCCATTTGGCATTAATCCAGACATTCAAAGCTGCCGCCTCAAGCGCAGCCCGGCTTAAGGCCGCGCCACAGCCGACATCGCTAATCATCAGCGGCGAGCATTTGGCAAGGAATTGCTCGAGGATCGATAAAGAGCGGCAAGCGCAGCGCATAATATTTAAAGGCGGCTGCGCCGCATCGTGCAGGCATTGCCGTAAAACAAGCTGTTTTTCTTCTTGAGGAGCTTGCAGGCCATAGGCCTTAGTCAGCGGCAGCAGCGCCGCAGCGTCAGCGTCCGCCAGGGCCATCATCTCCGCGGATAACCCCGCGGCCTGGCTCTGCAGACCGCGCAATTCATCCTCGACCGCGGCGAATTTTGGCTTGCCAACCGTCAGGCTGGCCGCCATATTGCCAAGGGCCATACCCGCCGCGCCGACCAGGGCTGCCGCGCTGCCGCCGCCTGGGGTCGGCTTGGCCGAGCCAAGCTCGCAGATAAAATCCTCATATGCCTGTTTTGCGATCATCATCACTATACCTCCTGCTTATGCGCAGCATAGGGGCTATTTCCCGGTCTGTTGCGCTACGAGATCCAAAGCGCCGTATTTTTGGCGCAGCTTGACTTTTTCGATCTTACCGGTAGGATTGCGCGGGATTTGATCAAAAATAATTTCCCGCGGCCGCTTATAGCGGGGTAGCGCGGTGCAGTAATTCTCAATATCCTCGACGGTGCAATCAGCGCCTTCTTTTAAGTCGATGATGGCCGAGGCTATCTCGCCCAGGCGCTTATGCGCCCGGCCGATCACAGCCGCATCCTTAATGCTTGCATGGCCGCGCAGGAAATCCTCAATCTGCACCGGATAAATATTTTCGCCGCCGGTGATAATCACGTCCTTTTTGCGGTCGACAAGAAAAATAAAGCCGTCGGCGTCTGTTTTGGCCATATCGCCGCTATAAAGCCAGCCTGCTTTTAAAGCGGCGGCCGTTGCTTCCGGGTCTTTATAATAGCAGGTCATAACGCCGGGGCCTTTGATAACCAGTTCGCCCACTGTCTCTGGAGGCATTTCCTGCCCCTGCTCGTCCACGACCTTGACCTGCCAGCCGAAGCCGGCCTTGCCGATGGCGCCTACTTTGTGGATATTCTCCACACCCAGATGCACGCAGCCCGGGCCGATAGATTCGCTCAGGCCGTAATTTGTGTCATATTGATGCTGCGGGAAGCGCTCCTTCCAACGGCGAATCAGGCTGGGCGGCACCGGCTGCGCGCCGATATGCATCAGCCGCCAGCGCGAGAGGTCATAGTCGGCAGTATCAATATCGCCGCGCTCCAAAGCGTCCAGAATATCCTGCGCCCAAGGTACCAGCAGCCAGACAATGCTTACCTGCTCATGCGAAACAGCGTCCAATATCCACTCGGGGCTGACGCCGCGCAAAAGCACCGCTTTACCGCCGGAAACCAGGCTGCCGAACCAATGCATTTTAGCGCCGGTATGATAAAGCGGCGGAATGCAAAGAAAGCAATCGTCGTGGCTTTGTCCATGATGCGCCTGCTCGCAGATGGCGGCATGGGTCAGGCTCTCCTGGTTGTGGAGGATCGCCTTAGGAAAACCGGTCGTGCCGGAGGAAAAATAGATGGCGGCGTCATCTGAGGGAGCTAGGGTAATCTCAGGCTTGCGGCTGCGGCAATAAGAGATGAATTTGAAATAACTGAGCGCATAATCCGGACAATTAGCGCCGACATAAAACATGGTCTTAATGTTCGTCAGCCTGTCTTTGATGCTTTCTATTCTTTCCTCAAATTCCGGCCCGAATACCAGCAAAGAGGCGTCGGAGAGATCAAGGCAATATTCTATCTCATCAGCGGCATAGCGGTAATTAAGCGGTACAGCCATGGCGCCCGCTTTAAGCACGCCAAAATAGATCGGCAGCCACTCCAGGCAATTCATCAGTAGAATGGCGACTTTATCGCCGCGGCCCACGCCATTGGCCAGCAGTAAATTGGCAAAGCGGTTGGCGCGGCAATTAAAATCCTCCCAGCTAATTTCGCGCCGGAAAGGCGTTTCCTGCCCCGGTTCCACTAGATTTAGTTCTTTCCAGGCATTGCCGCCGGGATTGAATTCCGGATTGATCTCGACTAAAGCCACTTCATCCGGGTAGAGCATAGCATTGCGCTCCAAGTATTCCGTGATCAGCATTAAGTATAGCTCCTTCCCCATACGCTGGTGATATTGCCCGCAGAAGCGGTCGATAAAAAATCCCGCCCCTCATCCTTGGGGCGGGAGGCATTCCCGCGGTACCACCCAGGTTCGCGGTTTCATTTTAATGGAACCGCCTCTGTAAGCCGGGAAGATCTGTTCCCGGCCCTGGCGCTGTAACGCGCGCCCCGCGTCGCAGCCTACTCGAGATTACCTCTTTTGGTGCGCGGCTCCAAAGCTGTATTCGCCCCCGCTTCCCATACGCCTCTCAGCAACCGGCTATTCTCTGTTTGGTACCCTGGGGATTACTTATGCTTTTTCATTGCCTTTTGGGTATGAAATTACTCATAATAATAATCTACAAAAACCGACTTGTCAAGCCCGGGAGGCAAAGGCGGCAAAACCGTGGCTTTCATCCGTCAAGGAGTTTTTCTTGACAGACATATTTATGGCATTAATGAGGGCGAGACCTGCAAACGCCTGCCGCCTAAAGTTTTCTTTCCAGATATGATTGCAAAGCCCGCGAGAATTCCTCCGGGCGTTCCTTTTGCGGCCAATGCCTGCATCCATCCAGCAAATAGATCTCGCAATCAGGAATCCTTCTGCTGGCGATTATAGCCCCTTTTACAGGTACGGCTTTGTCAAGAGAACCATGTATCAGCAGCGTGGGCGCATGTATTTCCGCCAATCCGGCGAATAAGTCCGTCACAAAGCCCGTAGCCGTAATTTCGCTTCTTTGGAAGGAGATAAAATGCTTGCCCGCTTCGGGTTGCTGCATCGCCTGCCGGATTTGCGCCACTAAAGCATCGCTGATTTTCGTCGGATCGCCAAACAAATTATATTTTAACGATAATCTGACCAGGGAGGGGAATCTGTTCGTCCAGGCATATAGATTATCGTTGAGCTTGGAGCGCGTAAACCAATGCAGAAGGCAGTGCCGGGGCAATTTGGCAAATAAGCCCCAGGCGTCAACCGGCACCAGTATTTTGACCAGCTCCGGATAGGTGAGCGCCATATTGAGGGCAATGCCGCCGCCTAGGGACAGCCCGATAAGGATAACCGGCTGCTCGCCGAAAGCTTTAATGAGACCCTGTACCATATTCGTATAGAACGATAGGCTGTACTCGCCGTCGATGCGGTCGCTCATCCCGTATCCGGGCAAATCCGGCGCGACGACTCGGTAGCGCGGGGACAGCAGCGGAATCACCTCGGCCCAGGAAAGCATGGCTGAATCCACGCCCGCGCCATGCAGGAGTAAAATCGTATCTTGACCCGCACCGGCGCAATGACAGGCAATCCTGACCCCGTCAATATACATATACTTCGTCTCAATTTGGTTTGCCATTTTTTTCCTCCGCCGCCAGAGCCTTCGGCGATTATTTTTTGCAAGCGGGGCGGACATCTCCATCCGCTTTATGCGTTGAATAAGCGAAGCCTGTATTTGGGCCGATTATAAATAAAAACCGGGCCTGTCGGTGGACAGGCCCGGCGAGATCGCCAGGCGTACTTACTAGCGGCGCAAACCTAAGCTGGTGATGATTTTGCGGTAGCGGTCAATATCTTTGCCCTTGAGATAATTCAAAAGCGAACGACGGCGGCCGACCATTTTCAGCAGTCCGCGACGGCTGTGGAAGTCTTTTTTATGCTCTTTCAAGTGCTCGGTCAGATGCGCGATCTGGTGGCTGAGCACAGCAATCTGGACTTCCGGAGAACCCGTATCGCCCTCATGGATGGCGTATTTTTCGATGATCTCTTTTTTGATGACAGAATCCATAGTAGCACCTCCTTTTCTAATAGCTTTTCAGCTTACTCGCCTCAAACCGGGAAAGCGTTGGAGAAGCGCTGCTCCCAGTAAAAGGTGACTGGCACATTATAACCTATCCGATGCGCTTTGGCAAGTGTTTATTGGCCGGAAGCGGCCGCAAAAATTTCCGCGCCAGGCGCGAATCCTGCTCTATTTGCCGCTGCAATTCGATAAGATCGGCAAAGCGTTTTTCCGGCCTGATAAATTGCCCGAACCAGACGCGAATATTTTCTCCATACAATTCAATCTCTTGGTCAAAGATATGAGCCTCCACCAAAGGCAATGCCTCCCCGCCTACGGTAGGCCTAAAGCCAAAATTGGCTATACCGTCATAAGTTTTGCCCTGATGTTCGATACGGGAGGCGTAAACACCGGTAGGCGGCGCCGCCTGATCGGCGGCGGGCAGGAAATTAGCAGTGGGAAAGCCAATGGTGCGGCCGATGCGGTTGCCGACGATCACTTCGCCTCCCATGACAAACCAATAGCCCAGCATCTCATTGACGGCCGCCAAATCCCCCTCCGCCAGATGCTCGCGGATATTCGTAGAGCTGACCAAGCCGTAAGCCCCGTCCACCTCATCGACAACTAGCACCTCGATGTCGTACTTGGCGCATAGTTCACGCAGCAGCGCGGCGTCGCCGGCCCCGCCGGCGGCAAAAGTGAAATTATAACCGACAACGATATGACTGGCCTGAAGCTGCCGGATGATCACCTGCTCGATGAATTGCTCTGGTGTGCTGTTCATCAACGCCCGGTCAAAAGGCAGCGTAATTACCCGCTCCACGGCAAAATTCTCCTGCAATAACTCGCCTTTTAGGCTCTCGCCGGTAATCAGCCGCGGCGGCATACCGCGGATCAGACTCAAAGGATGCGGCGCAAAGGTCAAAACAGCGCTCAACGTACTCCGCGCCTGTTTGATCCGGTAAAGCTGCCGGAATAAAGCCTGGTGGCCCAAATGCAGCCCATCGAAATTGCCGATTGCACAGGCCAGCGGCGGCTGCGGGTCGATCAGCACCTTTGCTGTTTTTATTTTCCATTCTCCGTCCCGGCAAATTACCTCGCCGATGGCGAGTAGATTGCCCGCGCCGTCCTCCACGCGCAGCCGGCTGCCCGCCGCAAACTGAGGCGGGCAACAGATTTCCCGGCCGTGGCTGATGGCCGTCTTATCTGCCATACCTACATTAACGACAGGCATAAAGGATAGCGCTTCGCTCATCGGCCGGATAAAGCTAAAATCGCCGGCCTCCGCCATTGCTTGTATTTGCGCAATCGTCACAGCGTTTTCCAGAAGGAAATCACCATTTTTAGTGCGCTGCAAACCGGCAAGATGAGCCGGTAAGCCCAAAGCCTGTCCCAAATGATAGGCCAGCGAACGGATATAAGCACCCTGACCGCATTCCACCTCAATAGTGGCGTAGGCGCGCGCTCCCGGGGTAAAATCCAGTAAACGCAGGCTATAAATCATCACCGGACGGGGCTTTAGCTCAACCCGCTCGCCGCGGCGCACTCTTTTATATAGCGGAACGCCGTCTTTTTTTAGCGCCGAGACCGCGGGCGGTACTTGATCGATCGCGCCAGTAAAGCGGGGCAGCACATCAAGCAATGCCTGCTTGGTAAGCCCGGCGGCATCAGCCTCTGCCGTGACTTCGCTGCCCGCGTCATAGCTTATGGTCGCCGCGCCAAAGCATATCACGCCGATATATGTTTTCTCCCGCCCCATTACCAGCCCTGAAAGCCGGGTAGCGCGGCCGAGGCATATCGGTAAAACACCCTCGGCCAAAGGGTCCAGTGTGCCGCAATGGCCGCTTTTGACATGCAAAAGCCGCTTAATAGCGGCCACGGCATGCTGAGAGCTGATTCCTGTTTCTTTATTAAGATTAATAAAACCAACATAACTCATGCGTCGACCAATTCCTTTGCCGCCTTAATTACTTTGGGCATAATCTCTTCGAGCGTTCCGTTCACCTTGGCGCCCGCCGCCAGCAGATGCCCGCCGCCGCCAAAATTACGCGCCAGTCTATTGACCTCGATCCCTTTGCGTGAACGGAAGCTGATTTTCACATAATCTTCCCGCTCCTCAAACAATATGCCGACCTTTACTCCATGCGGCATAAGGGTAAAATTGACTATATTAAAAGAGTCCTCGTTTTTAGCGCCATAAAGCTCCATAGCGGCGCGATCGATGAAGGCATAGCAGATCCTGCCGTCGTATTCCAGTTGCAGATTCAGGCAGCAATGTCCCTTGAGGCGAATATTTGCTAAGCTGCAATCCTCAAAAAGACGGATGCGCACCTCCTCAATATCCACTTTAGGCAGCAGACGCGCGGCCTGCTCGAAGCAGCGCGCCGTGGTGTTGAGGTAGCGGAACCCGCCTGTATCGGCCGCAATGCCGGCATAAAGATTCGTTGCGACCGCTGCATCCGGGGCAATGCCTGCTTCCTCGATGATGGCGCAAATGATCTCCGCTGTCGCGGAAGCCTGCGTCTCTAGCACCAAATGCTCGCCCTCAAAATAACTGCCCAGATGATGATCTACGCAAAATACCCGGCGGCCCGGCAAATAAGGCTCAAGCCAAAAGCCGGTGCGGCGCAGGCCTCTGCCGTCTAAAATCAGCACGGCCTCCACATCGATATCAATCTGCTCCGGTGTGATAACCTGCTCCATTCCGGGCAGGAAAAGCAGGTTTTGGGGGATAGCGTCAGATACCACGACCCGCCAGTTCTTTTTCTCTCCCGCAAAAGCCAGATAAGTGGCCAGCATCGAGCCGAGGCAATCGCCGTCCGGCTGCTCATGACCGCAGATGAGCAAGTTGCGCTGATTATTGAGAAACTCGATCATCTTGCCGTATTGCTCAGACATATATACTCCTCGTGCAGATTTGTTTGGCCCCCCTACTCGCGGTAATTATCCTCATTGAAAGGCGGCCGGCCGACGGCTGCCTGCTCATCCGCTGCTATTTGCGCATCGACCATCCTTGTCATGCGCACGCCATAGGCGATGGACTCGTCCACATGGAAATAAAGCTGCGGCACCACCCGGGTTTTCAGTCTTCTGCCCAGTTCGGTGCGGATAAATCCTTTAGCGCTATCCAAAGCGGCGCTAACGCTTTTGGCGTCGGCTCCGCTGACCATCGGGCTGATATAGACCCGCGCCGAGCAGCCATCCGGCGCTATTTCCACCGAAACCACGGAAACCATGCCGAGCCGCGGGTCTTTGATCTCTCTATCCAAGATGGCGGCCAATTCTTTTTTCAGCTCGCCCGCCAGCCTTTCCACTCTATGCTTGGCCATGATATCACCATTCCTTTGCCACGCCGGGCTGCTCATTAATTATCGGCCCGGCGTTTATCGCGACGCGCACCCAAAGGGTTTGCTTAGCTTACCGCATTAAGCGCCCCGGTCAGTAATCCTGCGAAAATCCGCCGCTTTCTCTTTACCTGATCAACTGCTTATAATTGTCTGGCGATTTCTTCGATTTCATACACTTCCATTTGATCGCCTTCCTTGATATCATGGAAGTTTGTCAGGCCAATACCGCATTCAAAGCCTTGCAGCACTTCTTTGGCGTCGTCCTTAAAGCGGCGCAGGCTTTCGATTTTATCTTCGGCTATAACCGCATTATCGCGTATCACCCGCACTTGCGCATTGCGGGTCACCTTGCCGCTTGTCACATAGGAGCCGGCGACAACGCCGATCTTCGGCACGCGGATTACCTGACGGATCTCTACATGGCCGATGATATTCTCCTTAAACTCAGGCGCCAGCAGACCAGCCATGGCCAGCTTGATATCCTCTAAAGCGTCATAAATTACGCGGTAAACGCGGATATCGACATCAGCTGCCTCCGCCGCGGCGCGGGCCGCTGGCGGCGCGATAATATTAAAGCCCAAGATAATGGCATTAGAGGCGGAGGAAAGCATAACATCACTTTCTGAAATCGCGCCCACGCCGGAGTGGATAACATTGACCTTGACCTCATCGGTATTGAGCTTAACCAGGCTTTGGATCAGCGCCTCCACCGAACCCTGGACATCGGCTTTAACCACCAGGTTCAATTCCTTAATATCGCCCTCGGCGATTTGCTGGAAGAGATTGTCAAGACTGATCTTCCTTGCTTTATGCAGCTCTTCCTCGCGTTTTTTCACGCTTTGCTTCGCCGCGACCAAACGCGCGTCTTTTTCATCTTTGACCACGATGAAGATCTCTCCCGCCGGCGGCACCTCGGAGAAGCCGAGCACCTCCACCGGCATGGAAGGAGTGGCGTCCTTCACTTTATGGCCTTTATCATCATGCATGGCGCGCACCTTGCCAAATACCGCGCCGGCCAAAATATTGTCGCCATCATGCAAAGTGCCTTTTTGCACCAGCAAAGTAGCTACCGGGCCGCGGTTCTTATCAAGCTTAGCCTCTATAATCGCGCCGCGGGCCTGGCGGTCATAATTCGCCTTTAGTTCGCCCACTTCCGCGACCAGCAAAATCATCTCCAGCAATGCTTCCAGATTAAGATGGGCTTTGGCTGATACTTCCACCATAATCGTATCGCCGCCCCATTCCTCGGAAACGAGTCCATAGTTAGTCAACTCCTGCCGCACCCGGCTGGAGTCGGCGCTTGGTTTATCAATTTTATTGATGGCGATAATGATCGGCACATTCGCCGCTTTGCAGTGGTTGATCGCCTCAGCGGTTTGCGGCATCACGCCATCGTCCGCCGCGACTACGATCACCGCGATATCTGTCATATTGGCGCCGCGCGCCCGCATGGCGGTAAACGCCTCATGGCCCGGGGTATCAAGGAAAGTGATTTTCTTGCCCTTAATCTCTACTTGATAAGCGCCGATATGCTGCGCAATGCCGCCCGCCTCGGCTGAGACCACATTTGTATGGCGGATGGCGTCCAGAAGCGAGGTTTTGCCGTGATCGACATGACCCATGATGGTTACGACCGGCGGGCGTTCATGCAGATCGCCCTCATCGTCCACGATATCCTCCATGATTTCCGCGGCGCGGTCGGTTGCTATTTCTACCGTAATGCCGAACTCATCAGCAAGCAGGATAGCGGTCTCCGCATCCAGCTCCTGATTGATAGTAGCCATGATGCCCATGAGGAAAAGTTTTTTAATAATCTCCGCCGCTGTTTTTCCCATCGATTTGGCTAGTTCGCCCAAAACCACGGTTTCGCCAATGGTAATTTTCTTTGGCGCTACCGGCGGCATCACTACCCTCGTATCTTTGCGGCTTTTATCTTTATAGCCTTTGCCTTTGCCCTTGCCCTTGCCACGGCCGCGGCCGCGAGCCTTTTCGGCATCCATTGTACGTTCAAAAACCATGTCTTTAACAAAGACCTTTTTATTGCCGGGGCGATAGGTGGTCGGTTTATTTTCCTGTGCGGCGGCGGGCAGCGGACGACCGCCTTGGGGTTTGCCACCCTGAGGTCTGCCGCCTTGCGGTTTGCCACCCTGCGGTTTTCCTGCTTGCGGCGGCCGGCTCCCCTGGGGACGGTCGGCGGCAGGCTTATTATAAGCTGGGCGCTGTACATCACTTTTCCCGCCGGTAGCTTTATTGTAGGGTTGGCGTTCACCCGGAGCCGGGGCTTTGCGGCCCCGATTATCCTGGGGCTGCGCTTTGGCTGCGGGAGCAGGGGCTGCCGAAGGCGGCGCAGGAGTTGGCGGCGCTGCGGCGGTCTGCTTTGGAGCCGGAGCCGGCTGCTCTTGCGCCACGGCCTTGCTCGCGGCCGGGGCGGGTGGCGCCGCCTCCGCGTCTGGTTCCGGAGGCGCGGCCGCTGCCGGTTCTACAATGGCCGGCTCGCCGCTGTCTTTGCCGGTTTCCGGTTTGGCTTTCGCTTCTTTTTCGGCTGCCTGCCCCGTCGGCTCCACAACTGGAGCGGGCTCTGTTATGGCCGGCGCTTCAGGAGCGGCCGCGGCGGCCTGTTCAGCCGACGCCGCCTCTTCGGCCTGCTGAGCGATGATCTGCTCCTGCTCGATCACAGCCTTCGGTATACGCTTGACCCGCGGCACAAAAACCTCGCCGTTCGCCGGCGCTTTACCTTTATTGGACGTAGCCAGGCTGGCCCTAATAATATCAGCGTCTTTAGGGCTGATGGTGCTCATATGGTTTTTCGCTTCCACGCCCAGCTTGTTTAGCTTACGAATTATCTCCTTGCTTTCCACCGATAATTCTTTTGCCAACTCGTAAATCTTAATTCTCGCCAAACCTACCACTCCTTCGCATCGGATAAAACAAATTTTAGACCTATATAATCTTGGCGATCGCCGCGGCAAAACCTGAATCCAACAGGCCTAAAGCGCCGCGCCGGCTTTTGCCGACGATCAGCCCCAACTGATCTTTGCTCGCCAGTGTGAGTATAGCCACATTTCTCTCCGCGGCCAAAGCGGTTAGCTCCCGCCGCACCGTCTCCGCCACATCGTCCGCCAAAACCAGCAAATGCAGCCGGTTTTTCAGCAGAGCCTCCTTGACCATTTGATCGCCGGCAACGATACGGCCCGCCTTCTGCGCCAGCCCCAAATAACCGGCGATACGGCTTTTTTGCTCGTCGCTAAGATTGCTCATGCTTCCCTTATCTCCGGCGCAGCCATACGGCTCTCGATTTCCGGCCACAGTTCATCGGGGACTTTGGCCTTAAGCGAGCGCTCCAGAGAACGCCTTTTCTTAGCCTGCCCCAGGCATTCGGGATCATGGCAAAGATAAGCGCCCCGTCCGGATTTTTTCCCGGTCTCGTCCAGGCTGACATTACCTTCCGCGTCACGCACCAAGCGGATCAATTCCCGCTTCGGTTTGCTTTGGCGGCAAACCGCGCATATCCGCTCCGGTTGCTTTTTGATCATCGGCTCACTCCCCGCCTTGCACCGTATCCAAAGCCCCTACCGCAACGGGTTGCTCAGCACCTGGTTCGTCCGACTCCATGCCCGGCTCCTGCTGATCGATTAGCTCTTCTTGATAAAACTCATCCGCATCTTCGTCCAGGGCATCGAAATATGCATCCTCCCCGGCCTCACCGCTCGCCTCGATCTCTGCCATCTGACTTTCGCTCTTGATATCGATTTTCCAGCCGGTCAGCCGTGCGGCGAGCCGCGCGTTTTGGCCTTCCTTGCCGATAGCGAGCGACAACTGATAATCCGGCACCACAACCCGGGTATATTTATCCTCCTCGTCGATCTCCACGGAAATAACTTTGGCGGGAGAAAGAGCGTTGCTGACATAGATAGCCGGGTTCTCATCCCAGCGTATAACCTCGATTTTTTCGCCGTCCAGCTCATTGACGATGGCCTGCACCCGCATGCCCTTAGCGCCGACGCAAGCGCCGACCGGATCGACATTGCTGTTTTTGCTGTAGACCGCGATCTTGGAGCGCCAGCCCGGTTCGCGCACGACGGATTTGATTTCCACCGTGCCGTCGTGAATTTCCGGCACCTCGCGTTCAAAAAGGCATTTTAGCAGGCCGGGGTGGGTGCGCGAGACCATGATTTGCGGACCCTTGGTAGTTTTGCGTACCTCAAGAATATATACTTTCAGGCGGCTGCCCTGGCGGTAGTTTTCGCGCGGGATTTGTTCCGAGGGGGCGAGCAGAGCCTCAGTTTTACCTAGGTCGACAAAGACATTTTTGCCCTCAGTACGCAACACGGTCGCTGTGACGATATCGTCTTTGCGTGTAGCATATTGGTCATAAACCATATTGCGTTCCGCCTCGCGGATGCGCTGCACCACGACATGCTTTGCCGTTTGGGCGGCGATGCGGCCGAAACTGCGCGGCGTGACCTCGGATTCAAAAACGTCGCCCACCTCGA
>JAAYYR010000164.1 GCA_012515255.1 Clostridia bacterium
AGGCCAGGTTACCCACGCGTTACTCACCCGTCCGCCACTAACCTTTAACGTGTCCATTCGAAAATTTCTTCGTTAAAAGTCCGTTCGACTTGCATGTGTTAAGCACGCCGCCAGCGTTCGTCCTGAGCCAGGATCAAACTCTCCATAAAAAAGTTTATCTCATGGGTTCGGCTTTCACCTCACCCCTCGATCACTTCTACGAAAAGCCGTTCGGCTCTTGTCTTGCTCTCTTTTCTTTGAGTTCTCACTCTCGGAATTTAAGGACTTTTTTAGCCTTAATCCCTGCCGCGCCTTGCGACGCTCCAAGGTTTAAGACTACGCTTTTTTGGCTTGTTCACTGTTCAGTTCTCAAAGACCTTTTTGCTCCGTCACTAAACGGCTTTTTTCGCACCGCTCAGCACGCCTTGCTAGTATAGCATTTCCAACCATACCATGTCAACAGCAAAAATCAACTTTTTTCAGAGAAAATTTTTGCATATTTTGCTTGACCAACTTATAGTATAATACCTGTTATACGCCTACCTTATTCAGTGGTCTTACGACAAACCGCCGCTATTTGTATAAATAGGCAAAGCAAAACTTTGTCGGCTTGTCTTGGCCCGGAGTAAAAAGATCAGAGGCTCTTGCGAGCCTCTGATCGACAACGCAAATTAGCGAAAACATTTAGCCGCGGGCCAGGCGCAGATAATTCTCCAGCCGCTCGCGGGCGTCTTGCTCTGTTTTGGCAAAAAGCTCCTCGGCCAAATCCGGATTTTGACGGTACAGCGCATTGTAGCGCACCTCGCCCATGATAAAATCACGGAATTTGCTGTAATCCGGTTCCTTGCTGTCAAGGATGAAGGGGGTCTTGCCCTCTGCCTTGAGCAGCGGATTATAGCGGTACAGATGCCAATAGCCGCAGTCCACTGCGTTTTTCATCTCGGTTTGGGCATTGTTCATGCCGGCTTTCAAGCCATGATTGATGCAGGTGGAATAGGCGATGATCAATGATGGCCCCGGATAAGCTTCCGCTTCCTTGATCGCGCGCAGCGTTTGCGCCTGGCTGGCGCCCATGGCAATCTGCGCTACATATACATAGCCGTAGCCTCTGGCCATCAGGCCGAGATCCTTTTTCTTGCTGCGTTTACCGGAGGCGGCAAATTTGGCGATAGCAGCGGTCGGCGTGGCTTTGGAGCTTTGGCCGCCTGTATTGGAATAGACCTCCGTGTCCAGCACTAGCAAATTAATGTCTTCGCCGGACGCTAATACATGGTCCAAGCCGCCATAACCGATATCATAGGCCCAACCATCGCCGCCAAAAGCCCAGAAGCTCTTTTTCACCAAATGATCGCGATAACTATTCAGCTTAAGAAGAAGCGGATTATCCGCGCGCTCGAGCAGTGGCAGCAGGCGATCCGCCGCCGCGCGGGAGGCCGCGGGATCATCGCCGGCGTCCAGCCAGGCTTGCAAAGCGGCCGCGGGCTCGCCGCTGATTTCGTTTGCGGCCAGCGCTTCCTGAGCCAATTCTTTGGCCTGATCCCTTTGCTCATTCGCGCCCAGCATCATGCCAAAGCCGAATTCAGCCGCGTCCTCAAAGAGGCTATTACTCCAGGCCGGGCCTTGGCCGCGGCTATTTTTACAATAAGGCATCGCCGGCACCATGGCGCCCCAGATGCTGGAGCAGCCCGTAGCATTGGCGATCATCATCCGCTCGCCGAAAAGCTGGCTGATCAGCTTGACATATGGCGTCTCGCCGCAACCGGCGCAAGCGCCGGCAAACTCAAGCAGCGGCTGGCGGAACTGGCTGTTTTTCACCGAGGTCGGCGCGATCGTAGGCTGGGGCTGCCGCATGGCGAATTCCCAGTTAGCGGCTTGCGCCTCTTGGCTGGCTATTGTTTCCATGACCAGCGCTTTTTCCTTGGACGGGCAGGTCATGACGCAAACGCCGCAGCCCTGGCAATCATAGGGGCTGACCTGGATGCGGAAATTTTTCCCCGCCAATTCCTTGCCGATCGCCTTGAGGCTTTCAAAGCCCTGCGGCGTTTCGCTGCCTTCCTCGGTCAGCACCGGGCGGATCGAGGCATGAGGGCAGACAAAGGAGCATTGATTGCATTGAATGCAGTTTTCCTTGATCCAACGCGGCACGAATGAGGCGACGCCGCGCTTTTCCAGGCGCGAGCCGCAAGAGGGGAATGTACCGTCCTCGCGGCCGACAAAAGCGGATACCGGCAGCTCATTGCCGCGATTGGCGCTCATCGGCTTTAAGATATCGCGGACAAAGGGAGAATCGTGCTCCGCGCCGGGATCCGGCGCGTCGGTAAGCTCGGCCCAGGCCGGGTCTACCGCCACTTCGATAAAGCGGCTCATACCGGCTTTGACCGCCTCTTTATTCATATTGACGATTTTTTCGCCTTTTCTGCCATAAGCATGCTCTATGCTCTCATAAAGCTTTTGTATAGCCAAATCTTCCGGGATCACTCCGGTCAGCTTGAAGAAAGCGGCCTGCATGATCATATTGGTGCGGTTGCCAAGGCCGATGTCCTTGGCGATATCCACCGCGTCGATGATATAGAATTTGGCCTGTTTTTTAGCCAGCTTGCGCTTTAGGGAAGCGGGCATTTTCTCTATCAGCTGATTAGGCGGCAGCGTGCTGTTGAGCAGGAATGTGC
>JAAYYR010000165.1 GCA_012515255.1 Clostridia bacterium
ACATCCTCGCGGATGGGCGCCTCGAACATAATATCGAGTAATAGGGATTCGAGGATGGCGCGCAGACCACGGGCGCCGGTTTTACGCCGTAGCGCTTCCGCGGCAATGGCCCGCACAGCTTCTTCCTTGAACTCCAGGACAATACCGTCCATTTCGAATAATTTTTGATATTGCTTGACTAGGGCATTACGCGGCTCGGTCAGTACGCGCAATAAAGCGTCCTCATCCAAGGCTTCCAGGGTTACGATGATCGGCAGCCTGCCTACAAATTCCGGGATCAGGCCGAATTTCAGCAAATCTTCCGGCAGGATTTTCTTTAGCAGATCATAACCCTGCTCGCTGTTGGCGCTGGTAATTTCCGAGCCAAAGCCGAGCGTGTTGCGGCCCAGTCGCTTTTTGATGATGCCGTCGATACCGTTGAAAGCGCCGCCGCAAATAAAGAGAATATTCGTGGTGTCGATCTGAATGAATTCCTGATGCGGATGCTTACGCCCGCCCTGAGGCGGAACAGAAGCTACGGTCCCCTCAAGTATTTTCAGCAAAGTCTGCTGTACGCCCTCGCCGGAGACATCGCGGGTGATGCTCATATTCTCTGATTTGCGGGCAATTTTATCGATTTCATCGATATATATTATGCCCCGTTGTGCCTTTTCGATATCATAATCCGCAGCCTGGATGAGCTTTAGCAGGATATTTTCCACATCCTCGCCCACATAGCCGGCTTCAGTTAGCGAAGTGGCGTCGGCGAGCGCGAAAGGTACCTGCAAAATACGGGCTAAAGTTTCGGCGAGCAGCGTTTTGCCGCAACCGGTGGGGCCGAGCATAACGATATTGCTCTTTTGCAGCTCCACGTCATCTTCTTCCTGGGCATGGTTAATCCTTTTATAATGATTATAAACCGCTACCGAAAGATTTTTCTTCGCCAGTTCCTGGCCGATCACATACTGGTCGAGTATGGCTTTGATCTCGGTAGGCCGGGGAATATCGGTGATCAGATCTTCGTCGCCGCCATCCGGCAGTTCGTCCTCGTTGAGGATTTCCATGCACAGCTCAATGCATTCATTGCAGATATAGGCGCCGGGGCCGGCTACCAGCTTGACGACTTCGCTTTGTTTTTTGCCGCAAAAGGAACAGCGTGGTATGGTTTCATTATCAATAGGTTTGGCCATGTTTTCTCCTTGTGCTAAGCCGGTTCATGTGGCGGTCAAGGCGGATCAAGCCCTGGCCGCGCTAACTATTGTGCGGTAAAGCGATTATTTGTTTTTTTCTGCTTGAGGCCGGCGGGCGATCACTTCGTCCACAAGACCATATTCCTTGGCCTCATCCGCGCTCATAAAATAATCGCGGTCAGTATCGCGGGCGATGCGCTCCAGCGGCTGGCCGGTGCGCTCCGCCAGGATTTTATTGATACTGTCGCGGGTTTTTAAGATGCGGCGGGTATGGATTTCGATATCCGTGGCCTGACCATGGGTACCGCCCAGGGGCTGATGGATCATGATCTCGCTATTGGGCAGGGCGGAACGCTTGCCCGGAGCGCCCGCGGCTAGGAGAAAAGCGCCCATGCTGGCGGCCATGCCGACGCAGACGGTGGCGACATCGCAGCAAATATACTGCATAGTATCGTAAATCGCCATCCCGGCCGTTATTGAGCCGCCGGGGCTGTTGATGAAAAGGCGGATATCTTTATCCGGGTCTTCCGCCTCCAGAAACAGTAGCTGCGCGATAATTAAATTGGCCACTTGGTCATTAATCTCCGAACCCAGCAGAACTACGCGGTCTTTGAGCAGCCGCGAATAAATATCATACGCGCGTTCGCCATGATTGGTCTGTTCCACGACCATCGGCACTAAAATACTCATCTTTATGCCCTCCTTGGATTATTACTCTTTAACCCAAGAGCGGCGGGACTTTTGCATACCCCCCGCCCTTCATTTATACCTCATTTGCAACCGGATTATACCAGCCTTATGCTTCGATTTTGCCTTCTTCTTCGCCTTCGGCCTCAGCCGGCGCTTCCGCATCGTCGCGGTCTTTTTCTTCCGCGGCTTGTGCGGCCGCTTGCTCAGCCATTTTCGCGGCTAGCTCTTCCCGGTCGATATGCTCGTCGGTGATAACGGCATGATCGTACACCAGATCAGCGGCTTTCATGCGTTTGATCTCATGCTTGAAATCCTCCAGCCTTTCGCCATCGCCTAAAGAATCGCGGATTTGCTGCTCTGTCACATAATAATGACGCGCGGTCTCGCTGATCTTCTCATCGACTTCTTCATCGCTGATTTCGATGTTTTCCGCTTCGATAATAGCGTTCAGCATCAGGCTGCGTTTAATGGAAAATTCCGCCTGCGGCCGCATTTCTTCGCGCAATTTTTCTTCGCTCAGGCCCATATATTCCAGGTATTTGTCCATCGTCAGTCCGCGTCCGGCCAACTGCTGCTTGTTTTCCTCGATCATCTGGTCGATTTCTTGCTCGATCATGATGGGCGGTAACTCGACTTCGCAAGCGGCTACCGCGGAAAGAATGGCGCTATTATGGGCGGAATCGACGGCCATATGCATTGATTCTTCCATCAGGCGGTTGCGGATTTCTGTTTTTAGCTGATCGATATTCTCGGCGGTCTCGCTGACCTCCTCAACAAATTCCTGATCCAGCTCGGGTAGCTGTTTGCGCTTGATGCCGCGAACCTTGACCTCAAAGACTACGGGCTGGCCAGCCAGCTCCTCGGCGGGATATCCTTCGGGGAAGCTGACCTCAACGCGTTTTTCCTCGCCCGCCATGACGCCCACCAGTTGCTCCTCAAAGCCGGGGATAAAGCTATGCGAGCCGATCTCCAGGGGATAGTCCTCGGCTGTACCGCCCTCGAAGGCCACATCATCTTTCAGGCCGCGGAAATCGATACTAACAGTATCGCCCAGTTCCGCTTTTGCCTCAGGCTCCGCATCCACCAATTTTGTCATGCGGCGGCGCTGTTTTTCGATCTCCTCGTCCACATCCTGATCGGAAATATCAAGAATACGGCGGGTCACAGGCAGTTCTTTATATTGGCCCAGTTTGA
>JAAYYR010000166.1 GCA_012515255.1 Clostridia bacterium
AGCCGGGCGCAATAGCATTACAGGTGATGCGGCGCGGCGCCAGCTCCTTGGCAATCGTTTTCGTCAGGCCGATCAGCCCCGCTTTGGCGGCCGCATAATTAGCTTGCCCCGCATTGCCCATTAAGCCGCTGACCGAGGAGATATTAATGATACGGCCTGCAGGTGATTTGATCAGGGGTTTGGCCAGATGGCGGATGAAATTGAAGGCGCCCTTAAGATTGACGGCGATGACGCGGTCAAAATCAGCCTCGCTCATCATTAGCGCCAGATTATCCTTGGTGATACCGGCATTATTAACAAGAATGTCCACCTGGCCAAAATCAGCGTTGATTTGCCCGCAGACATCCTTTACCGCCGTATAATCCGCCACATCGCAGGCATAGGCCCGCGCCGCCACGCCGTGGCCGGCCGCTTGCGCGCAGACTGCCGACGCTGCCGCGCTGTTCTTGGCATAGACCACTGCGACATCGGCATGATTTTGCGCGAATGCCATAGCTATCGCCTTGCCGATGCCGCGCGAAGCTCCTGTGATTACCGCTGTTTTTCCTTTGAGCATATATCCTCCCTGGCTGATGGCTTCCGCCCCAACCGGCTTTTAATTTATCCCCAATATCTGTATTTGGCTCATGCCCCGGCCAATTCCCCGACGACCTGAGCTACAGACGCCGCGTCTGACACCGCGAATACCCGCATCTCAGGATTAATTTTTTTCAGTAAGCCGCTTAAAACAAGCCCCGGGCCTACTTCGATAAATGTGTCAAAACCATCTGCGACCATTTTTTCTATGCTTTGCTGCCACAATACCGGATGATTGATCTGCCGGGCCAACTGCTGACATGGGTTTTGATAAATATGCGCAGTTGTATTAGCGTACACCGGCATAGCCGAGGGCTGGAATTGTTGGTATTGCAAAAATTCCGCGGCCTCCGCGCTGGCCTGATCCATCAGGGGGCTATGAAAAGCGCCGCTGACAGCAAGCCGCAGCGCCCTGCCTCCTTGCTCTGCGACAGCCTTCAGCAAGAGCGATGATGTTTTCTCGGCGCAGGCCACCACTGTTTGTCCGGTGCAATTGTAGTTGACCGGATAAGCCTGCTCCAGGCCTTGGCAGATATTCTCAACACTCAACGCACTTATCCGCAGTACTGCATACATAGCGCCAGGATGCGCGGCGGCGCAGCGGTCCATAGCCTGCGCCCGCAACTGGACGAAAGCCAAAGCCTGCGCATCGCTAAGCGTTCCCGCATAAGCCAGCGCCGGTATTTCACCCAGGGAAAATCCAGCTACTCCCGCGGCTCTAACGCCCTGAGATTGAAGCGCTCTGGCGCAGGCCAAATCCATGGCAAAGAGACAAGGCTGAGTATTGACGGTCTGATTCAATTCTTCAGCGGGGCCATAAAAACATAGCTTTTGGATTTTTTCTCCCGCCAGGTCAAATATGGCTTGGGCCTCCGGAAAAGACTGATAAAGGTCTTGGCCCATGCCTACCGACTGAGCGCCTTGCCCGGCGAATAGAAAAGCTATTTTAGCCATTTCCCTGCCCCAGCCAATACTTTTTCCGTGTCTTTCATTAAGTCGACAATAATTTCCTGGGCAGTTTGCTCCTGATTAACCATAGCCGCCGCCTGCCCGGCGAGAAAACAGCCATTTTGCTCATCGCCCTCTACTACAGCCAGACGCAGTGTTCCCAGGCCCAGGGCTTCCAGCTCATCATTGCTGATCGTGGAATCATATTCTTTAGCAAAATAATCTAGGGAAAAGGGCGTTTTCAGCGAGCGTACCGGATGCCCCAATCTCTTGCCGGTGGTGATGGTATCAATATCACGAGCTTTGAGGATGCGTTTCTTGTAGTTTGGATGTATCCGGCATTCCCGAGCCACAAGAAAGCGGGTACCAAGCTGCGCGCCGACCGCGCCCAGCATTAAGGCCGCGGCAAAGCCGCGTCCATTGGCGATGCCCCCAGCGGCGATCACCGGTATCCCGACTGCGTCTACGACTTGCGGCACTAAAGCCATGGTGCTTAGCTCGCCGATATGGCCGCCGCTCTCTCCGCCTTCAGCGACCACGGCGCAAGCGCCGCTGCGCTCGACCAGCTTAGCGACTGCCGTGGAAGGGACGACCGGAATGACTTTGATTCCGGCGTCAAGCCACATTTTCATGAACTTGACGGGGCTGCCGGCGCCGGTGGTAAGTACCGGAACCTTTTGCTCGGCGGCGATTGACGCTACCTCAGCCGCATAAGGGCTTTTGAGCATGATATTAA
>JAAYYR010000167.1 GCA_012515255.1 Clostridia bacterium
AAGGTTTTCGCATCCGCCCGCGGCTGCTTTAAATCAAACTTCAGCCGCTCGATCTGTTTTTGCTTGCTGGCAATCGTTACATAATTACGCGCCTGATTAAAGCGTTTTTGCTGCTCAATAATACCCTCGACGCGGCGGATCTCCCGCATCCGATTCTGATAGACGCGGCGCGCCGCCTCGTCCTCGCTCTCCTTCAGCGTCAGATGAGCGCTATAATTACCGGGAAAGCAGCGCAGCCCGCCATGCTCCATCGCCCAAGTTTCATTGGTCGCCTGGTCGAGAAAATAGCGGTCATGGGAGATGAGAATAAAAGCGCCGCGATAGGCGGCCAGATATGCCTCCAGCCATTCGATGCTGGCAATATCAAGATGATTGGTCGGCTCGTCCAAAAGCAGCAGATTGGCGTCGCTCAAAAGCACTTTTGCCAGAGCGGCCTTGGAGCGCTGACCGCCTGATAAGGCGCGTACCGGCAGCTGGAAATCCTCCTCGCTGAAGCCCAGGCCCAATAGCGCCGCGCGCAGACGCAGGGCATACGTATAACCGCCCTGGTCGGCATAGCGATCCTGCAGTTTTTGCTGCTCGCCAAGCAAAGCGGGCGTATGCTCCCGCTCCAGCCGCCGGTTTAATTGGGCAAGCTGCCGCTCAATGGCGGTCAGCTCGGAGAATACCTGTAAAACCGCCTCATAGAGCGTCATATCCTCATCAGCCAGCAAAAATTGTTCCATATAAGCCAGACGCGCTTCGCGGTTAAAAACTACGCAGCCCGTATCCGGAGTCAATTGCCCGCTCATCACCCGCAACAGGGTAGTTTTACCGCAGCCGTTCATACCCACCAGACCGACCCGGGCATTATGCTGCAGGGTAAAATCAAGGCCGGAAAACAGGCGGCGGGTTACGAAGGAAACGCCTAAATCATGCGCCGCCGCTAATTGCATTGTCCGCCACCCTTCAATAAAGCCTGTTTATGCGCTTGTTGTTTCTGTGTCTGTGCTTGCGTCGATATCAGTATTTGCATCTGTGTTTGTATCCGCATCTGTATTCGCATCTGTATCTGTGCCTGTGCCTGTATCTGTGCCCGCATCTATATCTGGGTCCGGTTCTTCCTTGGCATTTTCCGCTTGCATAGCGGCCCCGGCGGCGGCGGTTTGCGCGCCCGCTGCCGTAATTTCTTCGCCGGCCGCGGGCTGGCCCGCCAAGGCTGCGTCCGGATCTGCTTGCACGCCCGATTCCTTGTCCTTGACTCTGGCCGCCCAAGCAATCAATTGCTTTTTCCCCGCCGCCAGGACTGCCGCTGTCTTTTGCTGAGCAGCCGCCAATTGCGGCCGGGCAGCCGACCAAAAATCGCCTGCCGCCCGCGCCATACTTAAGCCGGCGCGACGGGACACAGCCACGACCGCCTGCCCCGCGGCGCGGCCATATTGCCGGGTTTTACCGCCAAACCGGGACGCAGCCGCGACAATTTGCAGCGGCAATGTCCGCCCCCCGTTCTCCGGCGAAAAAAGCCGATTGATATGCGCCGTATCCGCGGCTGTTGGCGAATCCTGGGCCGCGCCCGAGATATCCCCATCAGGCTGAGCTGCATTAGCCGTCGCGCCCGAGATACCCACATCAGGCTGAGCCGCATCAGCCGCCGCGCCCGAGATACCCCCATCAGGCTGAGCCGCATCAGCCGCAGCTGTGGCAGCCTGCCGCTTTTGAGCCAGAGCCAGCAGTTTCTGCTCGCTTTCCGCCAGTGCCTGGCGGCGCGCCTGCGCCATTTTTTCCAGCCCGGCCAGCTCGGCGCTACGGCTGACGCTCATCCCCTCTTCCAGACAAGCATTCTCCGCAGCCAATCTTTGTTGTTTCGCCTCAATCCGCTCCTGCCGCTCCTTTTCCCGGCGCTTTTGCCGCTTTTGTTTACCGACGCGGGTAAAAGCGAGGATCAAAACAGAGGTCAAAGAGCCGACTACGCAAAGCGCGGAAAAGGTATTTTTCCCTAGCGCATCAAGTCCGAATCCATCGATTAAGCCGTAGGGAACTATAGATAAAAATAATAAAATCAGTAAAAATACCGCGGGCAAGAATAAACCCCAGACCAAGCTGGGCCGCCAGGATAAATAAATCTGTACCAAGACCAGCAGCAATATTACTGTTGATCCGGCCAAGATTATTATTCCCAGACTAGGCATCAGCACACCTCCGATTCAATAGTAACAGTATAGCAAATCAACGGCAAAAAATAAAGCCTGCCCGCTTCCGCAACCATTGGCGCTATCAGCCAAAGGCTATAATGAAAGACCAGTTAAACCTTATCTCCCTGACAAAGCCTGCCAAACGTAAAAGCGTATCGCGGCTGGAAAAAGCAGGTATATTTTGGCTGTCCGCCAACCGCCTGCCGCGTCAAGGGCGGCAAAGCAAAGCCCCGCTCAATGGCGGGGCCGCAAACAGCAAAACAATTTCGCTTAACGCACCTGGCCGTTGCCATAAATGACGAATTTGCTGCTGCATAGTTCACGCAAGCCCATCGGCCCCCGGGCATGCATTTTCTGCGTGGAGATGCCAATCTCCGCGCCCAGGCCGAATTCGCCGCCGTCGGTGAAGCGGGTCGAGGCATTGACATAAACCGCCGCCGCGTCCACCTCGGCCAGAAAACGCTGGCTGCGCGCATAATCGGCTGTGACGATGGCCTCGCTGTG
>JAAYYR010000168.1 GCA_012515255.1 Clostridia bacterium
GTGAGATTACGCACCACTTCCGCCAGTTCCTGGATATTGCCGCTTTTAATTTTTTCCATATTCATACGGTAACGGCGGTTCCAGTTATCCTCCCACGGCGAAGGCGGATCGCCTAAAATTTGCCGCACCTCATTTAAGGTGTCGGCGGAACAAATGCAGCGCAAGCCGGTATTCCCCACCGAATCCACAGGCACGAGAACCTGTAATTCGCCGGTCGTTAATTTCAGCACATAATAATTTCGGCTTTCGCCGAGAATAACCCGCTGCTCTATCGCTTCAATAATGCCGGCACCATGTACCGGATAAACGACTTTTTGCCCAACGCTGAACATGGCTGCTCCCTCAAAATTATACTTAATCATCCTTAACAGATTAAGTATAGCAGAAAAGGTGGCCCTCTGTCAAACAAAACGATTATTTTATCATAGGTATTAAGGGTTGTCAATCATCCTTAAGCTGGGTAAATAATAAAAATATATTTCCCTTCGCCGATCCATTCCACATAAGCGCCTAAAGTTTCCATAACATAGCGCAGCGGCACAAATGTGCGCCCGTCGCGGATCATGGCGCTGATTTCAGTGCCTGGCAATGGCCGGCCGATATACAGCGCAATATAAGCGCCGTTAAAATAGATGTCGACCCGGCCTGGATCGGGGTCCCAGTAAACGACGCCTCCCAGTGCCTCCGCGATAAAGCGCAGCGGCACCATGGTATGGCCGGGCGGGAGGATAAAAGGCGCCGTATCAAGGGGGTATGGGCTGCCGTCTAGCATCATCAGCGGCTCATCGATCTGCAATAGCAGGGTATGGCGCTCGATCGGTTCCGCCGCATCCTCGCCTGCCGGGGCATCAGCCGCCTGCTGCGGCGGCTCCGGCTCTGGCGGCGGCGCTTCCGTCTCTGTTTTCTGATCCGGCGGTGGCGGCGGCGGTGGTAGCGGCGGCGGTGGCGGCGGCGGTGGTTGCGCCGCGGCCAGGGTGAGCAGGATATAGACTGACTGAAACGCGGAATCGCTGGCCGAGATGGAAAGGATAGTGTCCTGGCTGATGCTCCGCGTATAAGTGAGCGAGCCTTGCGCGGAAATATTATCCACCTTGAGCCGCACATTGCTGTCGCAGCCATAGATTTTCAGGGTGATTTGGCAAGAGCCGGGCAGGATCAGCTCATAATAGCTGATGCCTGATTGATAGTATAGGCAATCTAAGCCAGAATTATCCAAATACAGGTCGATATCGCGAATTAAGCCGGCGTCATTATCCGCAGCCAAAGCTAATGGCTGCGGTATGGCAAAAAGTAGCAATATGCTGATCAGGATTAGCGCGGACGGTTTCATCGGCAGCTCCTGAATGCTCCTGGTTTCAAGGCAGAAGAAGGCTCTGGCGGCAAAAACCCTGCGTCGGGAAATCATGTGGTTTTCCTAGCTAAAGTATTTTGCCGAAAAATGTCGAACTCCTCCTTTGCGCTCTGGACAAAAGAGGCTAAATCGGCTATAATAACTCTACTTTTGCGGCACGGGCTTCTGCCTTGCCGTTTGAGTACTGTTTGTTCATCCGAATGTATAAGCAAAAACCTGCCGGGCTTGGGCCGCAAGCTCAAAACCCGGCGGCAAAAGCGAAAAGACCCCCACTAGCCGGGAGGTCTTTTTGCTAGGCTGAATACTA
>JAAYYR010000169.1 GCA_012515255.1 Clostridia bacterium
CAATCACTGTTATCATCATCAATAACGGCGTATTAGGCATGGTGCGGCAATGGCAGAAGATGTTTTATAGCTGCCGCTATTCCCATACCACCCTGGAACGCCAGACTGATTTTGCCGCCGTGGCGCGCGCCTTCGGCGCCGCGGGCTTTTGCGCAACCAATCTTGAGGAATTGCAGACGATTCTCGACCATTCGGCGCCGAAGGACGGCCCCTGCGTTATCGACTGCCGGATCGATATGGATGAAAATGTGCTGCCAATGATACCGCCCGGCTGCTCGGTGCGGGAAATGATATTAAAGTAGAGGGATGCGATATGAGTATCGATAAGGAAAAATTCATGGTCGGCCTGATCGTGGCCAATCATCATGGCGTGCTGAACCGGGTGGCCGGACTATATAGCAAGCGCGGTTATAATATCGATAGCCTGGCTGTAGGGGAAACAGAGGATGCCAGTTTATCGCGCATGACCATCGTTTCCACTGGCGACGACTATATACGGGAACAGGTGGTCAAGCAATTAAACAAGCTGCACGACGTTAAAAAGGCCGTGCTCCTTGATATGGACGACGCGGTTTCTGTCGAGCATCTGCTGATCAAGATCAAAATCAACGGCGAGGGCAATGCCGATATTGCCGACCTGATCAACTCTTTCAGCGGCAAGGTGGCGGATTTCAGCGAGGGCTGCATTATCGCCGATATCACCGGCGGCAATGACCAAATCAATGATTTTATTGAACGCTGCCGGCCCTCCGGCATCCTTGAAATCTGCCGCTCCGGGCTGATTTCCCTGTCTCGCGGCATGGAAAACCTGCTCGGCATTCATGATGTTAATAAGTTTTAACTTAAAATAAGGAGGCAATAATAATGGCAAAGATGTTTTATGACAAGGATTGCAAACCGGAGCTGATTCGGAGCAAAAAGGTTGCTATAATCGGCTACGGTAGCCAGGGGCATGCCCATGCCCAAAATTTGCGCGATAACGGCGTCGACGTGGTGATCGGCCTTTATGCCGGCTCCCAAAGCGCCGAGCAGGCTAAAAAAGATGGTTTTACTGTTTATGATACCGCCGAAGCGGTGCAAAAAGCCGATCTGGTGATGGTGCTGGTCAATGACGAAAAAGCGGCCAAACTGTACGCGGAAAAAATCGGTCCCAATCTGCGCACCGGCATGGTTCTTTGCTTTGCCCACGGCTTTAATATTCATTTCCAGCAAATTTTGCCGCCCAGCGACATCGATGTAATCATGATCGCGCCCAAAGGCCCGGGGCATACTGTACGCAGCCAGTTCGTTGAGGGCAAAGGCGTGCCTAGCCTAATCGCCGTGCATCAGGACGCGAGCGGCCAGGCCAAGGATATGGCGCTCTCTTATGCCTGGGGCATCGGCGCCGGCCGCGCCGGTATCCTCGAAACCACCTTCAAAGAGGAAACCGAAACCGACCTTTTCGGTGAACAGGCCGTGCTATGCGGCGGTGTCACAGCTTTGATGAAAGCCGGTTTTGAGACTTTGGTGGAGGCTGGTTATCAGCCGGAAAGCGCTTATTTTGAATGCATCCATGAAATGAAGCTGATCATCGACATGGTAAATAAGGGCGGCCTCTCCTATATGCGCTACTCGATCAGCGATACCGCGGAATACGGCGATTACTGCACCGGCGACCGCATCATCACCGACGCGACCAAGCAGGAGATGAAGAAAGTTTTGAGCGAGATCCAGGACGGCTCTTTCGCCAAAAAATGGCTGGCGGAAAACGCGGCCGGACGCCCCTCCTTTGAGCCAAGACGCAAAGCAGAATCCGAACTGCAGGTGGAAAAAGTCGGCGCCGATTTGCGCTCCAAGATGAGCTGGCAGGGCAACGACAAAAAATAGGGGGTGGAGCCGGTGACGGAAAGCAAATTCTGGGAGCGAGTGGAAAACGCGCCGCATCGCTCATTAATGAAAGCCATGGGCTATGACGACGCGCAGATCGGGCGACCCCTGGTCGGTATCGTCAATTCTTTCAATGAGGTGGTGCCGGGACATATCCATTTGCAAAATATCGCCCGCGCGGTCAAAGACGGCGTGCTGATGGCAGGCGGCACCCCCATGGAATTCAATACCATCGCCATCTGCGACGGTATCGCCATGGGCCATGAGGGCATGCGCTTTTCCCTGCCCTCGCGCGAGTTGATCGCCGACTGCATCGAGTGCATGGCGCGGGCGCATCGCTTCGAAGCCCTGGTCTTCATCCCCAACTGCGATAAAGTAGTGCCGGGGATGCTGCTTGCCGCCGCCCGGCTCAATCTGCCCTCGATCTTCATTTCCGGCGGCCCCATGCTCTCGCTTGAGGGCCGCGATTTGAACAGCGTCTTTGAGGCAGTGGGCGCTTATCACGCCGGCAAAATCAGTACCTGCGAATTATCCGCGGTTGAAGAAACAGCCTGCCCCGGCTGCGGTTCCTGCTCCGGCATGTTCACCGCCAACTCGATGAATTGCCTGTGCGAGGCCTTAGGCATTGCTTTGCCCGGCAACGGCACCATCCCCGCCGTATACGCGGAACGGCTGCGTCTGGCCAAAGCCGCCGGCAGGCAAGTGATGGAGCTGCTTAGCGCAAATATCCGCAGCCGCGATATTTTGAATGAGCGCGCGATCAAAAACGCGCTTACCGTGGATATGGCGCTTGGTTGCTCAACAAACTCAGTACTGCATCTATGCGCTCTTGCCACCGAGCTTGGCCTGCCCTTTGATTTACATACGATCAATGAGATCAGCGCGGCGACGCCCAATCTTTGCCGCCTGGCTCCTGCCGGGCCGCATCATGTGCAGGATTTGCACGCAGCAGGCGGCGTATACGCGGTTATGGGCGAGCTGTGTCAAGGAGGACACCTTGACACCGACGCGCTGACTGTGAGCGGACGTACTTTCGCCAAGGAATTAGCGGAACGCAAAAGCCTTAATGATACGGTGATCCGCCGCCATGACAAACCCTATGCCGCAACCGGCGGGCTGGCCATCCTTTTTGGCAATCTCTGCCCGAATGGCGCTGTTGTCAAACGCAGCGCCGTCAAGCAGGAGATGTTATGCTTCACCGGCAAGGCGCGGGTCTTTGACGGCGAGGAGCCGGCAATCAAGGCGATTTACGGCGGCGAGATCAAAAAGGGCGATGTAGTCGTAATCCGCTATGAAGGCCCCTCGGGAGACCCCGGCATGCGGGAGATGCTCTCCCCCACCTCGGCCATTGCCGGTATGGGCCTTGACGCCGACGTGGCGCTGATTACGGACGGCCGCTTCTCCGGCGCGACACGCGGAGCCGCCATCGGCCATATCTCCCCGGAGGCGGCGGCCGGCGGGCCGATCGCCTATATTAAAGACGGGGATCAGATCAAGATCGATATCAATAATTATTCCCTGGAATTACTGGTTAGCGAGGAAGAATTAGCCGACCGCCGCGCCGCGACGCAGCTAAGACCGGAGCCGCAGCGGCAGGGCTATCTCAAGCGCTATGCGCGAAATGTTTCCTCAGCCGACAAAGGCGCCGTCATCATCTAGAAAGGACGTCAACCCATGCTGACACTAGGAACTATCTATCAGGCCCAGCAGGTCTTGAATCATGTGGCCCGCAAGACAAGCCTCATCCCCACCTGCGGCCTTGCCGACGACTGCGAGGTCTATCTCAAGACTGAAAATCTGCAACTGACCGGCTCCTTTAAGGTGCGCGGCGCTTACTATAAAATGTCCACCTTCTCGGAAAGCGTCAAGAAAAAAGGCGTCATCGCCTGCTCGGCTGGCAATCATGCCCAGGGCGTGGCCTTAGCCGCCAAGAAATTCGGCATCAACGCCACTATTTTTCTCCCCAGCACGGCGCCGATCTCCAAAATCGAGGCCACCCGCCAATACGGCGCGGAGATCCGCCTCATCGACGGCGTTTACGACGACGCCTATGCCGCTGCCATCGACTATCAAAAACAGACGGGCGCGCTCTTCCTTCATCCCTTTGACGATGAAGATGTAATCGCCGGACAAGGCACGGTCGCCCTGGAAATTTTCGCCCAAAAGCCGGATATTGACACCGTGGTGGTGCCGGTAGGCGGCGGCGGGCTGATCTCCGGCATCGCTTATGCCATGAAGGAACTAAACCCTGCCTGTAAAATCTATGGCGTGCAGGCCGAGGGCGCGGACAGCATGAAGCGTACATTCAAAGAAAAAGAATATATCAGTGCGGCGAGCGTCTCCACCTTTGCCGACGGCATCGCCGTCAAGGCGCCGGGAGCGGTCACTAGCAAATATTGCTCCCGCTATGTGGATGATATGATCACCGTCACCGACGACGAGGTGGCGACGGCCATCCTCACCCTCATGGAGCAGCAAAAGCTGGTAGCCGAGGGCGCCGGCGCGGTCGCTGTGGCGGCGATCATGTTCCATAAGCTGCCGCTAAAAAAGAAAAAGGTCTGCGCCGTAGTCTCAGGCGGCAATATCGACGTCAATATCCTCTCCCGGGTGATCAACCGCGGCCTGCTCACTTCCGGCCGCCTCACCAATCTGACGATAGAGCTGGTCGATAAGCCGGGGCAGCTCAAAACAGTTTCCGCCATCATCGCCGACGCCGGGGCCAATGTGATCAGCGTTCAGTACACCCCGGGCGGCGAGCATATGGATATCAACGGCTGCTACCTGAAAATCGCCATGGAAACCAGAAACCACCAGCATCTGGTGGAAATTCGCCAGGCGCTTACCGAACAAGGCTTTAAGCTGATCGACTAGGGCTTTCCCAGCCGCATCAAGAGCCGTTACGCTAATACCGCCGCCGGCCGGCCGACAAGCAGAGAAAGGACAATCACCATGAAGAAAAAAGTAATTTACACCGCGAAAGCGCCCCAACCGGTAGGCCCTTATTCCCAGGCCATCGCTGTTGGCGATATGCTGTACTGCTCCGGGCAGATCGCCCTCGACCCGGCAAGCGGCGTTCTGGCCGAAGCCGACGTCAAGATCCAAACCGAGCATGTATGCCGCAATCTCACCGCCGTCTTTGCGGCGGCCGGATTAACATTGGCCGATACGGTCAAAACGACCTGCTTTTTAATCAATGCCGAGGATTTCGTGCCCTTTAACGAAGTCTACGCCCAATACTTCACTTCAGCCCCAGCCCGCTCCTGCATCATGGTCAAAGACCTACCCAAGGGGGCGCTGGTGGAGATCGAGGCTATTGCCTGCGCCCCCGCTGCCAAAACTGACAAATAATAACCGACAGCGGCTTTAAGGCGCCTCAATTAACTGCCTTAAGGCGACAGCCCGGCTGCCGCGCTCTTTTGGGGAACGCGTAAACCGGGCTGTATTTATTTATGGCATTAGCAAAATCGACATCTGAAAGTGAGGATATTTCCATGCGACAAATTAAGATTTTTGATACAACGCTGCGCGACGGCGAGCAATCGCCTCATTGTAGCATGAACCTTGCCGAAAAACTGACCCTCGCCAAACAATTAGAAATGCTGGGCGTGGATGTGATTGAGGCCGGCTTTGCCATCGCCTCTCCCGATGATTTCAAAAGCGTCGAGGCGATCGCCCAGGCTATGGAAAAAAGCGTCGTCGCCAGCCTGGCCCGCTGCACGAAAGGCGATATCGACACGGCCTGGGCCGCAGTCAAATCAGCCAAACATCCGCGCATCCATATCTTCCTTGCCACCTCGGATATTCATATGCAATATAAACTGAAAATAAGCCGCGAGCAGGCGCTGGCAAAAATCGCGGCCATGGTGGCGCATGCCAAATCCCTTTGCCCGGACGTGGAGTTTTCAGCCGAGGACGCCTCGCGCTCCGACCGCGATTTTCTCGTCGCTTGCCTGGGGACGGCAATCAAGGCCGGCGCTACGGTAATCAATATTCCCGACACCGTAGGCTATGCGGCGCCCGATGAAATGTACGCTTTGGTTAGCTACGTCAAAGAGCATACGCCCGGTATCGAATCCGTGGATATCTCCGTCCACTGCCACAATGATTTGGGCATGGCGGTGGCTAATTCACTCGCCGCTATCCGCGCCGGAGCGACGCAGGTAGAATGCACTGTCAACGGCATCGGCGAGCGGGCCGGCAATGCCGCGCTGGAGGAAATCGTCATGGCGCTTGCCACCCGCGGTGAGCATTACGGCGCAACCACCGGCATACAGGCCAAGCAAATTTACCGCACCAGTAAGATGCTGGCCAATATCATCGGCATTCCCATACCGCATAATAAGCCGATCGTCGGCGCCAATGCCTTTGCGCATGAATCAGGCATCCACCAGCATGGCGTACTGGCCAATCCCCTGACCTATGAAATCATGGTACCCACGGATATCGGCATCCCGGTCAATAATATGGTCTTGGGCAAGCACTCCGGCAAGCATGCGCTGCGCGAGATACTTGAAGCCATGGGTTATGAGATTTGCGATCATGGCATGGATGAGATTTTCGACCATTTCAAGCAGTTGGCCGATAAAAAGAAGGAGATTACCAATCAGGATCTGGAGGCTTTGATGCTGAGCCGTCACCACCGTGTCGCTGAGCAAAAATATGAGCTGATCGGCCATATCGTCAGCGCCGGCAATGATATGACCAATACCGCCTGCATCAAAATCCGGGACGGCGAAATCATGCATGAGGAAGTCGCCATGGGCGACGGGCCGATTGACGCCGCTTTCAAGGCCATCAACCGCATTGTCGATTTACCGGTGCGGCTGGAGAGCTTCAGCCTTAATGCCGTGACCAATGGCGAGGACGCGATGGGCGAAGCCGTCGTGCAGGTATCAGCCAACAATCGCCGCTATATCGGCACCGGCATGTCCACAGATATTATCGAGGCCTCGCTCAAGGCCTATCTTAACGGTATTAATAAGCTAATCGCCGAATAGGAGGACATATATATATGGCAATGACAATGAGCCAAAAAATCCTTGCCGCCCATGCCGGATTAGACGAGGTGCATGCGGGGCAACTGATCAGGGCGCGGCTCGATTTGGTGCTGGGTAATGATATTACCTCCCCTGTCGCAATCAATGAATTCATCAACGCCGGCTTTGACCGGGTTTTCGATAAAAGCAGAATCACTATGGTGATGGATCATTTTACCCCTAATAAGGATATTAAAGCAGCCGCCCTATGCGCGCAATGCCGCGCCTTTGCCCAACGCTTCGACCTTGATAATTATTTTGACGTGGGCAGCATGGGTATTGAGCATGCCCTGCTGCCGGAGCAGGGGCTGATCGCCCCGGGGGAAACCTGCATCGGCGCTGACTCGCATACCTGCACTTACGGCGCGCTCGGCGCTTTTTCCACCGGCGTCGGCTCTACAGATATGGCGGCGGCCATGGCGAGCGGCGAAACATGGTTCAAGGTGCCTGCCGCCATCGCCGTCCGGCTTACGGGCCAGCTTAAACGCTGGGTCAGCGGCAAGGATGTTGTGCTTCACCTTATCGGTATGATCGGCGTGGACGGCGCGCGCTACCAATCCCTGGAGTACAGCGGCCCGGGCCTGGCCTCTCTTTCTATCTATGACCGGCTGACCATCGCTAATATGGCGATAGAGGCCGGCGCCAAAAACGGCATCTTCGCCGTAGACAAAATTACGCTTGACTATATCAATCAGCGGGTCAACCGCCCCTATACCATTTACGCCGCTGACGCGGACGCGCCCTATGAGCGGCTGATTGAGCTAAATCTCGATGATATCCCCTGCACTGTGGCTTTGCCGCATCTACCCGAGAATACCCGGGCAGTGTCTGATCTGCCGCCGATCAAAATCGACCAGGTTCTGATCGGCTCCTGTACCAATGGCAATATCGACGATATGGCCGCCGCCGCCGACATTCTCGCCGGACAGCATGTGGCGGAAGGAGTGCGCGCCATCATCATTCCGGCGACGCAAGCCGTATACAAAGAATCATTGCGGCGGGGATATCTGGAAACATTTATCGACGCGGGCTGCGTCGTCTCCACGCCCACCTGCGGGCCTTGTCTCGGCGGTCATATGGGCGTGCTGGCCGCGGGCGAGCGCGCCGTCTCCACGACCAACCGCAATTTCGTCGGCCGCATGGGTCATGTGGAAAGCGAGGTCTATCTCGCCTCCCCCGCTGTAGCGGCGGCGTCGGCGATCACAGGCCTAATCAGCCATCCCCAGGAGGTAAGCCGATCATGAAAACGCAAGGATTGGTGCATAAATACGGCGACCATATCGACACTGACGTCATTATCCCCGCCCGCTATCTCAATAGCCAGGACCCCATGGAACTGGCCTCTCACTGCATGGAAGATCTTGACCCCGGCTTCGCAAGCCGCGTTCAGCCCGGCGACATCCTGGTGGCGGGTATCAATTTCGGCTGCGGTTCCTCGCGCGAGCATGCACCGATCGCCATCAAGGCCGCAGGGGTATCCTGCGTCATCGCCGCCAATTTCGCGCGCATTTTCTACCGCAACGCTATCAATATCGGCCTGCCGATCCTCGAATGCGCGGAAGCAAGCCGCGATATTGAAGCGGGCGACCGGATCAGCATTGATTTTGACAGCGGCATAATCTGCAATCTGAACAAAAACACCAGCTACCAGGCGGAACCTTTCCCTGATTTTATCAAGGAAATTATCCGGCAGGGCGGTTTGATGGCGGCAATCCGGAAACGGGGTAAGTAGATGGAAAAGACAATCGCAATTATTCCGGGCGACGGCATCGGCCCGGAAATCATGGCGCAAACACTGCAGGTTTTGGATATTGTCGGCCGGCGCTTCGGCCATACATTCCGCTACGAGGAAGCGCCGATGGGCGGCAATGCTTATGAGCGCTGCGGCGAACCGCTGCCGCAAAGCAGCGTCGACACTTGCCTGGGAAGCGACAGCGTGCTGCTGGCCGCCATTGGCGGGCCGCAATGGGATCATCTCCCCGCGGAGAAAAGGCCGGAGGCCGGTCTGCTCGGTCTGCGCCGGGCGCTCGGCGTTTTTGCCAATATCCGCCCGGCCCGGCTCTACCCGGAGCTGGCGGAGGCCTGCCCCCTCAAGCCGGAGATCGCCGATCAGGGCATTGATTTTGTCGTGGTGCGGGAGCTGATCGGCGGCGCTTATTTCGGCGAACATAAAAGCGGCCTGGTAAATGGCGTGGAGACAGCCTCCGACCTTATGGCCTATAGCGAGCATGAGGTGGAACGCATCGCCCGGGTGGCCTTTGACCTAGCCCGCCAAAGACAGAGCCGCGTCTGCTCCGTGGATAAAGCCAATGTGCTTGCCAGCTCCCGCCTGTGGCGCAAAGTGGTGAGCCGCGTCGCCGAAGATTATACGGACGTGACGCTTAACCATATGTATGTTGATAACTGCGCGATGCAAATCATCCGCGCGCCCGGCCAATTCGACGTTATACTTACGGAAAACCTTTTCGGCGATATCCTCTCTGATGAGGCAAGCATGATTGTCGGCTCGATCGGCCTTATTCCCTCGCTCAGCCGCGGCGCCTCTACCCTGGCGCTGTATGAGCCGATCCATGGCTCGGCGCCGGATATCGCGGGACAAGATACAGCCAATCCCCTGGCCATGATACGCGCGGCAGCCATGATGCTGCAATATTCCCTGGATATGGCGGAGGAGGGCCGAGCCATCGAGCAAGCGGTAAGCGATGCGCTGCGTCTGGGACTGCGCACCGCCGATATCGCGGGCGGCGGCCCGGCTATCGGCTGCCGCGCCATGGGTGAAAAAATCCGCACATTGCTCGCTGTTTAACCGTTATCAAGCCGCAAGACGACGGCGGATATAAGCGGCCGACCGGCGTCAGGCCGCTTTTCTTTAACCAGGGCCTGAAATAATGACTAAAAAACCCCTGTTCTTATGGCATTAGCGGTATTTTATGACATTTTCCAGGAAAAATCGTTATTTTCGCTGAAATTATGTTTACTAAAGTAAGCGATATGGCTTATAATAATAGCTAAAGTCTTTAGCATAGGCGGATTGCCCAGACCATTGACAGTAATCGGCTTTCATGCTATATTTCACTGTGAAACAGAGGAGGCCAGCTAAATGGCTGATCTATGTAACAGAATCGCAAAATTAAAAAAAGAACGCGATGCGGTGATCTTGGCGCATTATTATGTCGACGACGCCGTGCAGGATATCGCTGATTTTGTCGGCGATTCCTATTATTTAAGCAAAAAGGCCACCGAAGTCAGGCAAAAGGTGATCCTTTTTTGCGGCGTCCTCTTTATGGCGGAAAGCGCCAAAATCTTGAACCCGGAAAAAACCGTACTCATGCCCGATACGACCGCGGATTGCCCTATGGCGCATATGGTTAAGGAAGAAACAATTCGCAATGCCCGCGCTGAATACGGTGATCTGGCTGTAGTGTGCTATATCAATTCCACGGCGGAGATTAAGGCTTTATCCGATGTCTGCGTTACCTCATCCAATGCGGAAAAGATCATCCGCGCCCTGCCGGAGCATAATATCCTCTTTGTTCCCGACCAGCATCTGGGACATTATGTGGCGCGGCAGGTACCGGAAAAGAATTTCATCTTCAATGAGGGCCATTGCATCGTCCACACCAGTATTAGCCGCGAAAAGGTCGAGCAGGCGCTGCGGCTGCATCCGGAGGCGCAAGTGCTGGCGCATCCCGAATGCACCGCTGATGTGGTGGAAATGGCTGACTACGCCGGCTCCACCTCAGGCATCATCGAGCAGGCTGCCACAAGCCCGGCTCAGACTTTCATCATCTGTACCGAGGTCGGCGTGCTTAATCAATTAAAACGAGTAGCGCCCGATAAAACCTTTTATTTTGTCGGCGATAAAAAAATGTGCGTCAACATGAAAAAAGTTACTTTGGAAAAAATGGAAAAGGCCCTGCTGACCATGGCCGACCCCATTGTTCTGGATGAAGATCTGCGCGCCGCGGCGGAGCATGCCCTGCGACGGATGCATGAATTAGGCGGATAAACGCCGCTCCTGGTGAGGATTAGCAGCGCTGTATCCGTAACCGCCGTGAAAAACTGCGGCAAACTTGCGCGAAAGAAGATGGATTATGGAGCCGAAAATTGAAACCACCGATGTCGTGGTCGTAGGCAGCGGCGCGGCTGGGTTGTTTTGCGCCCTCAATCTCCCCCCGCAGCTCAAGTTGCGTCTCATCACCAAGGACGAGGCGATGAACAGCAATTCCTATCTGGCACAGGGCGGCATCGCCACGCTGAAAAGCCAGGACGACTACGACGCCTATTTCGAGGATACGCTGCGCGCCGGGCATTATGAAAACAGCATCGAATCCGTGGAGATCATGATCAAATCCTCCCAGGGAATTATTGGCGATTTGCTGGGATACGGCGTTGATTTTGCCCATGATGAGAACGGCCCCTCTTATACCCGCGAGGGAGCGCACTCTACGCCGCGCATCCTCCATCATGACGATATTACCGGGCAGGAGATTACCAGCAAGCTGCTGGAAGCGGTTGGGCGCTGCCATATCGATGAATTCATGACCATGGTGGATATTATCGCCAAGGACAATATCTGCCGCGGCATAGTGGCTGTTGACCGGCAAAAAAACATTCATATCATCTATGCCAAAGCAGTGGTTTTTGCCACCGGCGGCATCGGCGGGCTATTCCGCTTCTCCACTAATTTTCGCCATATCACCGGAAATGCTCTGGCCATCGCCATCGACCATGATATAGTGTTGAAGGATATCAGTTATATCCAAATCCACCCCACCGCCCTTTATACACGCGACGAAGGCCGCCGTTTCCTTATCTCGGAATCCGTGCGCGGCGAGGGCGGCATCCTCTTGAACGCGGCCGGCGAACGCTTTGTGGACGAACTGCAGCCGCGCGACGTCGTGACCGAAGCGATCAAGGAGCAAATGGCCAAAGATAATTCGGATCATGTATATCTTTCTCTGCGCAATCTTGATAAAGACGCTATCCGGCCCCGCTTCCCTAATATTTATCAGCGCTGCCTGGAAGAAGGCTATGATCTGCTTTATCAGGATATTCCGGTAACTCCGGCACAGCATTATTTTATGGGCGGCATCAAGACTGATCTTGAAGCGCGCACCTCGATGCAAAACCTTTACGCTGTGGGCGAGGCCGGCTGCAACGGCGTGCATGGCGCTAATCGGCTGGCTAGCAATTCCCTGCTCGAGAGCCTGGTCTTTGCCAAGCGCGCGGCGCAGCTGATCGCGGACAGTTTGGGGGGCATCGAACAAAAATTCCCGGCCATTGATGTTTCCCGCTATCATGACCTAACCGACCTGGAGCTAAAACATAAACAACTGATCATGGATGAAATCAAAAAAAGGGACAGGGATTTTTATGATAAGTGGTGCCGAGATGAAGCTTAATATTGACCCGATACTAGTTGCGGCGCTGCGCGAAGATATGCCGGCGGGCGACGTGACCACAGAATCGATTATGCGCGGGCCGCAAGCCGGGCAAGCCGATCTTATCTGCAAGCAAGACGGCGTGATCGCCGGCCTGCCGGTTTTTTGCCGCGTTTTTCAATTGCTGGACGATAGCGCCGCTTTTGCAACTGATCTGGAGGACGGCCAGGCGGTGGTCAAGGGACAACTGATCGGCGTGCTGAGCGGCGATATCCGCTCTATTCTCTCCGGCGAACGCACAGCGCTCAATTTTCTGCAGCGCTTGAGCGGCATCGCCAGCATGACCGCTTCTATGGTAGCGGAACTGGCGGGCAGTCAAACGAAACTGCTTGACACCCGCAAAACAACGCCTAATCTGCGCGCCTTGGAAAAATACGCCGTGCTTATGGGCGGCGGTCATAATCACCGCATCAATTTAAGCGACGGCGTGCTGATCAAGGATAATCATATCGCGGCTGCGGGCGGCATCAAACAAGCAGTAGCGCTGGCCCGCAGGCATGCGCCCTTCGTGCGCAAAATCGAAGTGGAAGTAGAAAACCTGGAGATGACAGTGGAAGCGCTGGCAGCGGGCGCCGATATTATCATGCTGGATAATATGAGTGACGAACTGATCGCCGAGGCGGTACGAATGATCAACAGTGCGGCTGAGATCGAATGCTCCGGCAATATGAACCGGGGGCGCCTGCGCAAGCTGGCCGACCTTCGCGTCGATTATATCTCCATGGGCGCGCTGACCCACTCCGCGCCCAGCCTTGATTTTTCGCTAAAGAATCTGCGCCAGGCATAGGCATGCTTCTCCCCTGCCCCCAAGGCGATGAGACAAGACCTGCATAAAGCAATAATTTATCCTAAAGTACTATAATGCCGCGGCGCGCTAAGCCCGCGGCTTTTTACCGTTCTTTTTGGCAGCAGCGTCAGGCAGGGGCGAACATTCGCCAAAACCGGCTAAATCGTTAAAACCGCTGTATGCTGCGCAAAAAAAACGGCCGCGCCATAAGCGAAGCCGTTTTATGCCTAAATCATCCCCGCCCTAAAG